>JAHBXU010000201.1 GCA_019636315.1 Planctomycetaceae bacterium
TGTGCAGGATTACCAAGAGGGAGGATCCGTCATTGGATTTGTCCGCTATGAAGTCCAAGTCCGCTACTCCAACGGTGATGAAGTCCGAGGCATGTTCCAACACAAGTCGGAGGCGATTCAGTTCCTGTCGATGATGACATGAACTGCCTCAAAGGACGTCATCTTGGATCCTCGATCGGCCGATCGATCCCGGCCTCGGTGGCTTGACGAATGCGCTCCAATTGTTCATTCGCGAGCCTCATGACCTCAGCGTCGTCTGCATCGGGATGACGATGCCGCACGCCGGCTTTCATCCATTCCAACGATTCGTGCCAGAGGCGCCAGCCTTCGACGAGCCGTTCCGCATTTCCCATTCTTGCCGCACGGACTCGTCGCTCACAGTCAATCGAATCGGCCAGTTCCTCGATCGTGTTCATGCTGAGTCCTCCGGCACGGCCTGCTCGCGATATTCTACTGTGGCGAACATTACTTCGGCAGACTCTCCACCAGGCGGTCGATGACGTTTTCGACCGTCACGCCCTCCGCCTCGGCGCGGTAGTTGACGAGGATGCGGTGGCGCAGGACCGGCTTGGCCAGTTTCTTGATGTCGTCGAGCGTGACGTGGGCGCGGCCGGCGAGCAGGGCGCGGGCTTTCGCGCCCAGGACCAGGTATTGCGAGGCCCGCGTGCCGGCCCCCCAGCTGACCCAGGTGTTGATAAAGTCGGGCGTCCCTGTTTGACCGGGCCGCGACGCAGACGCCAGCCGCACGGCATACTCGATCAGATCCTTCGCAATCGGCACGCGGCGGACGACGTCATGAAACTTCATCACGTCGTCGCCGGTGAACAGCGCGTCGATGGATTGCGGCTTCGCCGCCGTGGTCTGCTCGACGACGGCGACTTCATCCTCGCGCGGCAGATAGTCAATCACGACATTGAACATGAATCGGTCGAGCTGCGCTTCGGGTAGTGGATAGGTGCCTTCCATTTCGATCGGATTCTGTGTTGCGAGCACAAAGAACGGCTCCTCAAGCCGGTACAGTTGGCCGGAGGCTGTCACCTGATGTTCCTGCATGGCTTCGAGCAGTGCGGCCTGCGTCTTGGGGGGTGTGCGGTTGATCTCGTCGGCCAGGAGCACGTTGGCGAAGATCGGCCCCTTCACGAACGTCAGTTCGCGGAGCCCCTCGGCCGTCTCCTGCAGAATTTCTGTGCCGGTGATGTCGGTCGGCATCAGGTCGGGCGTGAACTGAATGCGCTGGAATTTGAGGTGAAAGATCTGCGCAATCGACTTGACGAGCAGCGTCTTCGCCAGCCCCGGGGCTCCCGTAATCAGACAATGCCCGCCGGCAAAGAGTGTGATGAGCAGTTGCTCGATGACGTCGTGTTGACCGACGATCACCTTGGCAAGTTCGTCCCCGATTCGCCGCCGCCCCTCCCGTAACTGCTCGACGATCTGCCGCTCATTCTCGAATGCCTCTGTGCCGACAGTCTTTTGAAAGGACATCGTCTGTTCCTGGTACGGGGGACCGCGGAGGACACGGGTGTTGTGGGCCGACGCTGGTCATCGACGGACGAGTTCAACATCGGCAAACGTCAATTCAGCAGCGATGGCTGCATCTCCGAAACTCGCGACTCAGTCTCCCCGTTTTGCAATGTAATGCCGTCGTCAGGCCAGTGGCAATAGGATCGACATGATCAGCGTGACGGCCATGCTGGCCAGTCCGAGCAGCATCAGCATCAATGTCCAGGAGCGCAGAGTTTCCCCTTCGGTCAGGCCGCCCATTTTGGCAAAGATCCAGAAGCCGCTGTCGTTCATCCAGCTTCCAAAGAGCGACCCCGCGCCGATCGCGCACGCCAGATAGACCGGGTGCATTCCCAGGACTGCCTTGGAAGCCGCCAGTGGGTCGACGACGTCGTCGCTGATGCCCAGCATGGCCCACAACATGGCAGACGTCGTGACCATCGCCACGGTCCCGGATCCCTGGGCGAACTTCATGAGAGCAGCGATGAGAAAGCCCAGCAGGAGCCACGTCATCCCGGAACCAGTTCCTCCGGTGAACAGCGACTTGATCGCGTCACCAATCTGCGCCTCCTGGAGCATGCCTCCGAAGGCTCCGCCGCCCGACGTAATGAGGATGATCACGCCGCCGCTCATCAGTGATCGCTCGATGATGTCGCTCATCTTGCGGCGATCCATGTGACACGTGCACCATACGAGCCCCAAGGCAATCGCGGTCGACACCAGCATGGCAAAGTTGGCGTTGCCGATCGTCGACGTGTAGGGCGCCGCCTGCGTCCAGACGTTCTGGTGCTCGATTGGAATCTCGGAGATTTTTCCTTTCAGGAACTCGACCGGCACGGAGCCGCGGAGCATGGAATCGACGATCGTGTTGGCGGAGATCATCAGCACCGGCAGGACAACGGGAAGCAGTGACAGCAGCAACGACGGCGTGGGTGCGTCGCTGCCGCGCTCTTCCGCGCCCTGCCCCGCCAGATCGCGGAACGGGACGTTGAGCATGCGGTCAAAAATGGGGGCGGCAAACAGGCCGATGCACGCGGCAGGAAAACCGACGACGGCGCCGATGACGATCATCACCCCCACATCGAAGCGGAGTGCGGCGGCCATCGACAGAGGCCCCGGAGTCGGCGGGACGAGCGTGTGTGTGATGGCGCCCCCGGCCGCGATCGCCAGCAGCGACAGCAGATAATTCTTTCCCGTCCGCAGATACAAGGACCGGGCCAATGGGACCAGGAGATAGAATACGGTATCGAAGAACACGGGCACCGACAGGACGAACCCGCTGAGCATCAGGGCCCAGGAGGCCCGTTTCTCGCCGAGCAACCGGATGAAAAACTGCACGATCCGGTCTGCCGCGCCACTGACCATCATGCACTCGCCGATGACCGCGGCCAGGCCGATCACAATGCCGATCTTGGCCGCCGTCGATCCGAAGGCTGCGGCCACGCGGTCGATTTTCGCGGCCGGTTCGCCCGGCGCCATCAGGCTGACGAGGATTGCGGCGGTAATCAGGGCGATGAACGCGTTGATCCGCAGCACCATGATCATGCCGATCACCGTCGCCACGCCGACCGCGAGTGTGATCAGCGGATAGTATTGGTCCAAGTCAGTCTCCCCGGCCGTTGCCTGGCGAATGCGTTGCGTTGATTATGATCGGACGTTGGCTGCGGTTGATGAGCCCCCGGCAGGATACGATGGGTTTCCGGCGGGTTGTACGGTGAGAACCGCACACGGGCAGGGACCCAGTTGACTCGACAAGCGGCTCCGCGTCAAACGAGTTCGAATCCTGCTTTCGATCTGTTGGAACGCTCGTTAGGATTCGAATTCGTCACACACGCGACTTCGCCGGATCCTGCATTCGACCTTCGATGGAACGTCCCGTCCCGCACGATGAATTCACGCCGAAAACGGCGGCGGCGCTCGCGCGGTATGTTAGCGAGAATGCAGCCGGCCCCAGGCGCCCGCTCAGCCCGGTGGGTGGGCGGACGGCATTGCGGCAGGGCGGTCCGCTGCCGGCGGAGACAGCGCTCGTGTCGCTCTCGGACCTGACGCTCATTGTTGACTATCCGGCCGCCGACATGACGATCACGGTCGAGGCGGGATTTCGCGTCGAAGAACTTCAGCAGGTTCTTGCAGCGCAAGGTCAGCGGTTGCCGATTGACATTCCGCAAGCACATCGGGCGACGATCGGCGGTGCGATCGCCACCAACACCAGCGGCCCGGGCCGATATGCTCATGGCACCTTGCGCGACTATGTCATCGGCATCTCGGCCGTCGACGGACTGGGGCGGCTGTTTTCATCCGGCGGGCGCGTCGTGAAGAACGTGGCGGGATACGACTTGTGCAAGCTGCTGGTCGGTTCGTTCGGCACGTTGGCGATGATCACGCAGGTGACCCTCAAGTTACGACCGCTCGCCGAAGCAAAGCGCCTGCTCTGGCTGACCTTCGAGAACGCTGCAGCGATCGACCCGGCGCTTGAGATTTTGAATACCTCCCAAACTCGTCCGCTTGCGGTGGAAGTCCTGTGTCCGAAGGCGGCTTGGAATATTCAGCGTGAAGCGAAAGTCGAGTTGAGCGTCGATCGGTTCGTGCTCGCCGTGGCCTATGAAGGAACGACCGCCGAGGTGGACTGGCAAACGCGGATGCTGCGAGATGAGATGGTCGGACGGATGATCATCGATGCCCCGGTTGTGGATGTGGCGGACGTCGAGCGGGTCTGGAGTGCCCTGACGGAACACCCGGCAGCGTCGGACGACCCGCTGACGTTTCAGGCCGGGGTGCTGCCGTCGCAAGTCGTCGAGTTCGTCACACGAGCGCACCATGCGGACGTCGCAGTCCAATGTCATGCCGGCAACGGCGTCGTCATCGGACATCTCTCGGACGACTGCACCTCCGGGGCACAAGCCGAGACTGTGATCGCCCCGCTGCGGGCGTTCGCCGAGGCAGGGGGCGGTTCGCTCGTCATTTTGAGTTGTGACGAGAGCTGGAAGCCGTCGTTGCCTCCCTTCGGTTCGCCGCGGCCGGACTGGCCGTTAATGCGACGCGTGAAAGCGGCACTCGATCCACATGGCGTGCTCAGTCCCAACCGGTTATGGTCGGGGGACGCCGACTCGTGAGTAAGTCATTGCCTCACATCCAAACACAGGTTTGGGAACGACGATCTGCGAAACTCCGTTTCGCGCGCCGACACGAAGACGATGGCGGCGTGTCAAGCAGTGCATCGCCGGTGTGTGAATGCGGGTTCCAGGCCGAAGCTGGGGAACCAGGACACTGTCTCAATTCCAAGTCATGACCGAACCGTCTCACAACACCGTCTCGCCGCCCGATTCCGCACGTCCCGGTGCGGGGATTGACTATGAGCGTTTTCTCGATTGCGTGCATTGCGGCCTGTGTACGTCCGCATGCCCGACTTATCTGGAGACTGGCAACGAGAATGATTCGCCCCGGGGCCGCATCTACCTCATGCGGGCCGTCACCGATGGTCGCGTCGAACTGTCGAGTTCCGTGGCGCGGCATCTGGAACTCTGCCTTGACTGCCGCAGTTGCGAATCGGCCTGTCCATCCGGAGTGCAGTACGGACGGTTGATCGAACCCTTTCGCATCGACATGCAGCGAGAGGGGATCCAGTCCGGGGCATCGACGGTACCTGCCTGGTTCAAGCGCGGCGTGTTGTACGGCCTGTTTCCTTATGCGGATCGACTCCGTCTTGCACTGGCCCCTGCGCGACTGATGCAGGCGTTAGGTCTCGATCGTTTGGCGGATCGCATGGGCGTCACGAAACTGCTGCCAGGTCCGCTGCAGCGAATGCAGCGATTGTTGCCTGCGCTCGGCAAGCTGCCGCCGGTGCTCCCGGAGATTCTGCCTGCCAGGGGAAAGCAGCGTGCCCGGGTCGCACTCTTCACCGGGTGTGTGGCCGATGCCATGTTTCGTCAGGTCCATTGGGCGACGGCTCGGGTCCTCCAGGCAAACGGATGTGAGGTCCTCGTGCCCCGCGCACAAGTGTGCTGCGGTGCGATTCACTATCACAGCGGCGCCGGAGGGCCGGCACTCGAGTTCGCGCAGAAAAACGTGCAGGCATTCGCCTCTCTCGGTTCCATTGATGCGGTCATCGTCAACGTCGCCGGTTGTGGTTCCATGCTCAAGGACTATGGGCACGTCGCGGAGGAAATGGCTGCCGACGACGAGGGACTGTCCGAATTCGCCTCGAAGGTCAAGGATGTGTCGGAGTTTCTGATGCAACTGGGACCGGTGCCGCCCACCACGAATGTGCCGCTGAAGGCGACGTATCACGACGCCTGCCACCTTTGCCATGCGCAGAAGATTCGCGAGCAGCCGCGCAAGCTGCTCGGTCTGGTGCCCGGACTTCAACTGCTGCCCCTCGCCGAGTCGGACATCTGCTGCGGCGCCGCTGGCAGCTACAATCTTACTGAGCCCGAGATGGCGGACCGGCTTGGTCGTCGGAAGGCGTCGCATATTCGGGAAACGCATGCCGACGCCGTCATCTCCGCGAATGCGGGTTGCACCCTCCAGATCGCCGCTCTGTTGAAGGAGTCGGGGCAACCGCTTCCCGTGCTGCATCCGATGGAAATTCTCGACCAGGCCTACCGTTCGTAGAGCAGAGCTGGACCTGCCTGAGCGATCGAGTCTCTGGATGCACGCTGGCATGGCCCTCGCAGTTCTTGCCCCAGGGTGATCAGCGTCTCGTGCGACCCGTGTGCGCACGGTGAAGCAAGCAACTTGCAGGACGCAGACCGTCGTTTTCATGGCGACACGAAGGAAATGGGTCGGCTCTTCTCGGGTGGCACACCGATTGCATTTTGTGCGTCAGGAACAGAGCGGGGCGGCCATGGCGGCACCCGATGGTTCCAGGAACGCGAAGACTCGGGGGAGTCTGCGTCTGCACCCGGACATGCGATCGAAAGTGACATTCATGAGCCAGAAGACTGCCATCTGCATCGGACTACTGAGCGCGGCCTGCTTCGGCTGCAACGCCAACCCGACGTCCGGCAAGGGCTTCACTCTTCCGCAGGGCGATGCCGCGCGGGGACAGGAGGTGTTCATCGAGTACCGCTGTCACGAGTGCCATACGGTCTCGGGCGTGGAGATGCCCGAACTGGCGCAAGTCGCAGAGAAACAGGTGCGCATCGGCGGCGAAGTCACGCGGATTCAAACCTATGGCGAACTGGTCACATCAATCATCAACCCCTCGCACAAGCTGGCGAGCGGGTATCGCACCGAAGATGTCGCCGTCGAAGGGGAGTCCAGAATGACCAACTACAACGATGTGATGACGGTGAGCGAGCTGATTGATCTCGTCGCCTTTCTCCAGTCGCGCTACCGACTCAAGCCATTTGAGCCGAGCGAGTATCCGTTGTACTACTGAGCACATGATAACCCCGCGGGGGGGGGGCTCGCGACTTTCCAGTTTTCTGTGCGAATGGGCGCGCCGCTCGGCGAGATCGCACACCCAACCGTGCACATGGCCCGGCGTGATGGCTCGCCGCGAGATCCACTCCCAAGCCGCCGGCACTGCCGTCGGTCGATGGGGGACCGGTCCTCG
>JAHBXU010000202.1 GCA_019636315.1 Planctomycetaceae bacterium
ACGCCAGAACAATCGCAATTGGAATGTTGCCGTCCTTAATGAGTTGCCATTCATCCACACCCCGTGTCGACCAATCGAACATCTTCAGCGTGATGATGATGCCGCAGCCCATCGCGATTGATCCGACGATCGCCCATCCGAACGTGATCAAATATGCCGACAACAGTGAATTCATGAGAACTGGCCCTACTGTGGAGTTGAGGAGACGATCAAAGTGCCGCCAGTACACCACGCCCCGCCGCCAGCCGCAAGCAACCCGCCATCATTCCACCGCCCGCCACTTCCCCGACGTCCGGCGTTTTTCGCGCGCTCGATTCAACCGGTACATCCGGTTGACGGTCTTACAAAATCATCCGCTCACGTTGGGATTGCCGGGGCTGGTTTCCCGGCATCGTGAATAATCCCGTCAGCATCCCCGGCCGGGAGCGAAACAACCTGACATGGCATGGCATGGCATGGCGCGGTTTGGCAGGTCTGGAGTGGTACGGCTACGTTTCGGCCGCTACCGCTGACATTGCTGGTCGATCGGCTCCATTGTGGACGCCGACGATCCCAACCGAATCCAAGTTGTCAAGGGTTACGTCATGGTCATTTCGGAACGACTGTCTGCATCGGATGCAAAGTATCTCACCGAACTGCGGAAAGCCGGCATAACCGCTGGGAGACGTTGGGCGGAACGGGATGCTGAGAATCATTGGCTCACACGACTCGCCGAACACAAGGCGTCTTCGCCCGGCTACGAATGGGAAGCTCTGATTGAGGATTGGCGGAGCGTCGCCGCGCTTGCTGTGGACCCGCTGATTGAGGATGCCGACGTTGAGGAGTTGTTCGGGAAACTGGCGGAAGATTTCGAGTCCGAGCGGCTTCCTGACCATCCGGAGTTTATCCGGGGCGTCGTTGAGGGAGCGATTGAGGTCTACCGCGAGCATGGATGTTGAGTGATACCATCGGGGGGCTGAATGCGCCCCGTGTCCCGTCGACGCCCGGCCTTGATCTCATCAGGGCCGGGCGCATTTCATGTGCGGTGCCTCTCAGAGCAAACGCGGCAAGCATTCACTCCACCGCCCGCCACCACTCACACGACATCCCCACGACCGTTGTGGGGGCCGCAGAACCGCGTCAACCTGGCTCACCTCGGGCAGCCCCGCGGCCGTTGTGGGGGCGTCGTTTTGGTGGGGCTGGATCAACAGGTGATGCAATGAAAAACCCGGCCGCTGGGGCCGGGTTCGTGGGCGAGATTTGACACACTTTTTGACACACAAACCGGCGGATCGTCACGGATTCCGGTGGACACTGGCGGACGTGAATTGCCGCCCCGACGTGTGTTGTAAGTGATTGCCTGATATGCTCAGACGGGGGTTAGTCGACACTCAGGCGAGGGTCAGGCGGAAGTCGCGTCAGAACCCCCAAAATGAGCACTTTTCGGACTCTTAATCAGTAGGTTCTCAGTTCAAGTCTGAGCGGGGGCATTTGTGTGGGAAGGCGATGGGGGAGGCCGATATCGGCGTGTGAGGAGCCTGCGTGGGGTTGGCGATGACGAAGTCACCAGAGCAGGGAGCGCGGCCACTGGGAGTGGGATGGCCGGTTTGGGCTCTCGCCGGTCTCGCGATGTATGCTGCCAGCGTCGGTCCGGTGGCAGGGTTGATCGACCGCGGCATCATCTCTCACGGAACGGCGGAGATTCTGGTAGAGACGGTTTATCGGCCGCTGGAACTGCTGGCGGAGAACAGCAACGCGATCTCCGATTTCTTCTCCTGGTACGTCTCCTTCTTCTGCCTCTGAAGATGCCGGATTGGAGATAAGCGGCCGCGTAGAAACTGGGATCCGCTATCAGCAGCGCCAGAACAGGGCAGCAGTCACGCCGAACGGACAAGCCTGTGGGCCGACCGGCATATCGTCCACCGCTTCCGGCCAATTAGTGAGGAAGGAAGCACAATTCCACGGTGCTGCTCAGCCCACTTGTGGTCTCCGTCCGCGCCAGAGACTGTGGACGATGTGGTTACCAGCGTGGAGGATCAAATCGAGCCGCGTTGACGTCGACCAGACTCAGGGCTTCGTGGAGCTCTTGCAGTTCGAAGCCGTGATGCGGCGCCCAGAGCAGGAAGTCGAGATTCTCCCAGCCTTCGTCGACGAATTGCTTGATGACGAAACGCACAACCGGCCGTCGACAGAGTTCCGGGTCGCGGAGGCGGCCGAAGCTTGCATCGTCGAACTCACGAATGCGTCGCTCGCCCAGGAGATGCTCCATGCGGCGATAGCGGCAGAAGGCCCGCCAATAACGGCGGCTCCATTCCACATGGGCCAGCCGGCCCACATCGTAGCCGGATCGTTCACTCTCGATCCACTTGAAGTGGTCCGCCTCGCGCGAGGCGAGCTCCCACAAACTTACGGGAGCTTTGACAGCCACTGGCGTCCCGATGCTCGTCGTCATGACGACACTTGCCTCAATGTGCCGAACCCATTCCTCGAGGTTCCGGGGGTACGCGCGGTACCGCCACCCTGCCGATTGAGGTGAATCCGACCTGCTCCGACTTATAGTCCGATGGCTGGGGCATGGCAAGATGTCTTCTGACCACCTTCCCGTACATGCGAAAAACGTCGTGGAAATCGATCAACAGCAAACCCGTTTGCGGGGTCCTGAGCGGTCGCGCCGGAGACGCGGAAGAATGTGCAATGCCCTCCGAGACAACAACAGTTTTCCTCTCGACCAGACGTAGCAGAGCGAGAAAATTCCTTTCAGTGACCGTGTGCCGCTTTGATCTCGGCTCATCGTTCTGCGAAAGTCAGAGTTCACCAGAAGAAAACTCCGCGCGGCGTTTGTCGGTCCGCCTGGTCGGAATCCGTCATTTCCTTAACTGCCGCAACTGCGCTGCGACAATTCACAAGCTGGAGGAGGAGCCATGACTGAGGCTGTTATCCTGGAAGCCGTAAGAACACCCTTCGCCCGTCGCAACGGCGCGTATCGGGAGACGCCGCCGGATCGGTTGCTGGCGCACGCGCTGAAGGGAGCGGTTGATCGTGCCGGATGCGCTCCTGCGAAAATCGAAGATGTGATCACGGGCTGCGTAACCCAGTCCGGAGAGCAGGGCTGCAATATCAGCCGACTCGGTGTTCTGCTCGCAGGATTTCCGGTCGAAGTCCCGGCCGTGACGCTCAATCGCATGTGCGGTTCGAGCCAGCAGGCCGTACACTTCGCGGCTCAAGCGGTCGCTTCCGGAGACATCAACTACGCCATCGGCGCCGGTGTGGAGAGCATGACTCGCGTGCCGATGTTCAGCGACATTGGTGGTGGGTTTGAGAAACTCGATCGCGCGCTGTTCGAGCGGCACGAACTGATTCACCAGGGAGAAAGCGCCGAACGCCTGGCCGAACGGTTTGGCATCAGCCGCGCGCAGGTCGACGAGTTCAGCGCGGAGAGCCATCGCCGGGCCAGTGCGGCAGCGGCTGAGGGATGGAACTCGGAACTCGTCTCCACCAGCGGCATCGATCCCCACGGCGCGCCGCTCGTGCTCACACGGGACGAAGGGATCCGGGACACGCTCGATATGCAGAAGATGTCGTCGCTGCCGACCGTCTTCCGGCCGGAGGGGAACGGCGTCGTCACGGCGGGAAATTCAAGCCAGATCTCCGACGGTGCATCGGCCATCCTCGTGGCGAACCGCGAAATCGCCGCGGCTGACGGGTTTCGTCCCCGCGCCCGCTTCCTCGCCCGCGTTGTGGTCGGCGACGATCCCACGCTCCAACTGGCGGGCGTCATCCCGGCGACTCACAAAGCTCTCCAGAAGGCGGGCCTGAAAATCGGGGATGTCGACTGGATCGAAGTCAACGAGGCGTTCGCCACCGTCGTCCTGGCATGGGCCAGAGAGTTCAATCCTCGCATGGAGCGGCTCAATCCGTGGGGCGGTTCCATCGCGCATGGCCACCCGCTGGGCGCCACCGGCGGCGGCCTGATGGCCAAAATGCTCGCCGGCCTCGAAGCGACCGGCGGCCAGACCGGCCTGCAAGTCATGTGCATCGGCCACGGCATGGCGACGGCAACGATTATCGAACGCATCTGATCGCGCTCTTGAAGTCATGCCAGCAGTATCAGTTCCACACATGACAGCATGTCTCCCCGTCCCATGAGCCACTTCCAGCACGGTCAATCGACCGAGTTAAACTGACGCCGAAGCATGGAGATTCAATCGACAATGCATGCACGATTTCTTCCGGACGGAGAGTCCCGGCGACGTCAGAGTCAGGAATTTCGCGATTGCGTTGCTGACTTGCGAGCGTCAATTCAGGCTCGATATGCGGCAGAGCTGGTTGAGGCTGGATTTCTGCGGCGGTTGATCCTGCGATGGAAAGTGGCGGCCGAGTTCAGAAAGGAGCGCAAGAAACTCGAACTTCCGCCGCAGACGCTCTACAGCAGCCAACCAGGCATCCTGGATTGAGCGGGCGACACTGCGAAAGTGCCGTATTGCGGCTGGTGCAGATGCCACCCCGGACCAGCCCATACAGACCTCGTCCGAGGAGGGGCAGTGGCGGTCACGTCGCAGGATCGCAACTGAGGGCCGGGAAGTACGCCGTGCTGGTGCAACGATTGTGACAATGAACCCGCTGTGGACCGATTGGAATGCCCCAGGCATCGAATCGCCACGACTACTCGGCGAGCCAGGCGGCCAGGTCTCTCAAAGCCCGCGTATAGATGGCGTAGTCGATGTGGTACCCATTCGCGCCCGAGAAGAGCTTGCCCTTAAAACTCGGCGTCTGCACGCTGCGGCGCGCGTTGAAACGAGCCGCATTGGCAGGCTGGCATCCCTCGGCCCGGAAATATGCCGCAAGCGTGCGCGCCTGCTCGACGAACACCGGCCAGCAGGACCATGTTCCGACCATTTCGGTCATGTAGGCGAGTCCCGGCTCGTCGCGATGAAAAACGAAGAACGGCAGCAGGTCCCGGATCGCCGTTCCCTCGGGATCGAGTGGGGGGAGCAGCGGGTACTGCCGCGCAAATCCCGTCGCAAAGATGACGGCGTCGATTTTCGCCTCACCCTCCATTGCGGCTGCGAAGTGCGCCCGGCCGTCAGCCAGTGAAGTCACGTTCGAGCGAATTTGCACCCGGCCGTCGAGAATCGCTCGGACGATCCCTCGGTCGGTCACCGGCACACAATCAATTAGTCCGTGCGGCGGTGTTGTCAGTCCGAGCCGTTTCAAGGGTCCAATGGCGCACCGCCGGATCACATGGAACGACGCCATCTGATACCAGTGCGGCAGCCAGGCGGAATCGAGCGCCATCTTGTCACAGGGCACGCCGAGAATCGTCGACGGATTGATCCACGGCGGCGTCCGCACCGAAAGCAACGTTTCCCTGGCGACCGTGCTCACCTTGTCGGCAATGTCGGTCCCCGAATTGCCGACACCGACCACCAGCACGCGCTTCCCTGCGAATCGTTCCGCCGATTCATAATCGGCCGAATGGAGTACGTCGACACCTCCGGCGACGGCTTCGTTCCAGAGCGGCGCCGGGATGGCGCGATGGTTCTTGTTGTGACTGCCGGTGGCGATCACGATCGCCCGGTACATTCGCTCGTCCAGCGGCGCCGTGCCCGATTGGAGCGCGGCGCGCCATGCACCATCGTCCGATTTCACCGCGGTGACAAATCGAGTTCCCAGTCGGATATTTTCCGCGATCCCTTCGCGTTCGGCAAAGCGCGCCAGGTAGTCCTGCACCTTGCGATGCGGGACGAACGGCGGCCAGTCTCTGGGCATCGGATGCTCCAGATGCGTCGTCCACTTCGACGTCACCGTGTGCATCCCATCGTAAACGGAGCTGAGGGGATTCGAAGCGTCCCAGATGCCGCCGATGCGTGTATGCGCCTCGACGCCCTGCGCGTCGATCCCTGCGTGCTTCAATGCGGCGAGTGCCGCCAATCCGGCCGGCCCCGCGCCCACAACCAGGATGGGAAGTTCGGGGACGGTTATGGCCGGCGACGGCTGCGAGGCACGAACCGGCGTCGCCAACCATTGCCGGAACGGTGCAGACATCCAGAAAGCCATGTTCGCCAGTTACTCCTGCTCAAGCATGCGTCACCTTTCACCCGACGCACACCGGATCATTTGCAAACCGAAACGTCAGCGTTGGCCGGACGCGCCTCTCTTCCACTATGGAGGAGTAAGGGAACCCCGCGACATTCCCAAGCCATGGAAAGTTGGCCCGATGCCCCGATGCCAGCAGAAAATGACGCGTAACCGTCACAATCCGGCAAACCGGTCCGGTCACTCGGCAGAAAGCCCCTCAAACAGAGCACTGCCGACGCGAACAAGCGTCGCCCCCTCTTCGATGGCGACTTCAAAGTCTCCGCTCATCCCCATCGACAATTCGCCAAGCGACACTTCGACGGGTGATCGCGTCACAAGATGGTCGCGCAGCTGACGGAGTGCACGAAACACGGGCCGCGCCTGCTCGGGATCGTCATACGCCGGAGCCATGGTCATCAGACCGGCGAGGGGGACAGGCGACAGTTCCACCAGTTGGGACCACTCGCGTTCCAACGTTTCCGGGACAAATCCCTGTTTCGTCGATTCACCGGAGACGTTGACTTCCAGGAGGACTTGCGGTGTGACCCGGGTCTCGACGGCGATCTGGTTGATCCGCTCCAGCAAACGCAGGGAATCGACCGAGTGGATGACCCCCGCGTGAGGCACGACCAGCCGCGCCTTGTTGCGCTGCAAGTGCCCGATGAAATGCCACTCCACTGGGGACTCGACGTCGGCGACACGCTGAACAAACTGTTGCGGCCGGCTTTCGCCCAGGACGCGGCAGCCACAATGGAGCAACTCGCGAATCCAATCGAGACGAGCGTACTTGGTGACTGCCACCAACCGCACGTCCGCTTCATGACGACCGGCACGGCGTACGGCGTCCGCCATCTGCGCGCGAACTGCCTGCAGATTCAGGGCAAGGCGTGACTGGCGTTCTGCAGACACGTATCAATGGGCGGCGCCGCGCCATGGACTTCCATGCGGGCGCCGTAGAGCCGCGAGGGGTCAATCCTCGCCGATGTAAG
>JAHBXU010000203.1 GCA_019636315.1 Planctomycetaceae bacterium
CAGCATGTGGGTCGGGCTCTGATCCGATGCGCTTGGGAATGCCCTGATTGCAGCGGATCGCGGAACGCTGTTCTGACTTCCGGTTCCGAGTTGGTTTCATCGGAAAGGGCAAACGGAAGACATCGACCGGGACGCGTTCTCGGAGTCATTCCGTCGTCGCTTGCCGTGGAGAACGACGAGTGCGACTGCCGACCTGTCGACTTAAGAGAGCGTTGGATCGCGCACGATGGATCACTCTTCCGTGGGGTCTGGCGCGCCTTCAGGAAGGGGAATCGCACCGGCGGCGGGTCGGCCCTTGCCGGCGCGGATGTAGCCGGCCCGTTGCTGCGCGTACTCGGCCGGGCTGAGCGCCTCGTCGATCACCTGTCCCAACCGCTGCTGCTCCTCGAAGTACTTCTTCAGGAACGGCACGCACCACCCGCAGCCCGTTCCCGCACCACCGCATTGGCTGATCTGGCTCGCGCGTCTCGGCCGGGTGACGCGGAGGAAGTTGACAATCTTCCGCTTCGTGACGTGAAAGCAATAGCAGATCGTGTCATCAGACTTCATGGGCGCTTCCGAATCGGGGCGCCTCAGTGTAGCCGGTCGGCCTGTCGGTCAGAACATCAAGCGGTTCGCCGCATCAGGCCGCGTCGCTGGAAATCGCCGTGCCTGCCTTGAGGGCCTTCTGATGGTCGACCATTCTCAGGGCGACGGCGGCCTTCTGTCCCATCCAGCGAAGCTTATTGGCCGTGGTATTGTGCGCCGATTCCGGGCCGATCAGTTCGACGTACGAGTTCGAGATATAGCTGCGGGCCATGTCGCGGAGTTTGTTGATTTCTGCAACATAGTACATGGCTTCAAACTGCCAGTATTTGGAGAGTTCCCGGCGTCCGTCGAACATGTTCAACAGGTCGGAATGGTCACAGGCCGTCACCATATAGCATCCCAGCAGCGGGCACGCCGAGAAGATGCGCGCGTCCGGAGTGTTCAGAAGCAGTTGGGCCGCTTTCATCTCGCGGTACTCGTCATAGGCGAACTGCAATTTCACCAGCATGTTCAGCGCGGCTTTGACGCCGGTAATCGCGGCATTCGAGGCCGTCCCGCCATCGGCGAAGAAGGTCCCCAGTTTCGCGACGAATCCCGCCGATTGAATCCCGGCCAGGGCGAGTTGCGACGCGATCCGCTTTTCCAGATAAGCCTGCACGGCGGAAATCGCAGCGCGGATGTCGCCCGCATCACCCGAGCACCCCGCGAGAAATCCCGGAAACTGCCCTTTGTCGTTCACCAGTCCCGCATACACTTTCCATTCCCAGGCGGTCTTCAGTCCATCAAAAATGAGTCCGAAAACAGGAACCATCCCCACGAGCTCCGCTTTGGGGATCGGGATGATCGACATGAACTCCGAGCCGATGGCACTGGCTTGATTCGACATCGCGTCAACCACAGAGTTCCCGCAAGCGGCCCCCCCCACGGAGGCGGCCTGGTGAAGTCCGTGGCCCACCTGGGCTGCCGCCGGCAACAGGATCTTTCCTTGCTGCCAGGCGACGGAACCCAGTTTGAAGCGGAGTGATCGCCCCGTGAGAAGCTGAGTTAATCTGTTCTGCCGCTCGGCACGAATGGCGTCCGCCAGTTCGTTTGCGCCGCCGACCCCTTCGACGGCCCACGATTCGATCCCGAAGAAAGGCAACGCGGCCATCGCCTGCACAACGTCGTCATTTGACGCCAGGTTGAAGAGCTGACTCATCAGCACTTCAAAGATGTGCCCTTTATTGCGGCGGTAATTCTCCCATCCCCCTTCGCGCGTCGTCCGATAGAGTTCTACAGCGTTCAGGAGGATCAGCAGGTTGGAGGAACTTTGATCCTTGTGAAATTCGGCCAGCGCTGTATCGACCGCGCGCAGCCGCGGACCGCGCATGCGGAATGTCAGCGACGTGTTGCTCTTCCATTCATCAACCGACATCAGTCTGGCGGCGGGCATCGCGAGTCTCCAGGGGCCGGAAGCAAAGGGGGGCAACAGCGAAATCCGGGGTATCGCTAGGATCGGCCGTTCCGGACCACGGGCACCGACTCAAAGTTGAGTCGCCCGGCGGTGATCGCGAATTGGCCCCCGTCGGACCGCTAGAACCCGTGCATGCGGCCGCTTCAATCGATGGAATCGGTGCCCAGGGCCGCGACTCAGACAAACAGGCCTCTTCTGGTTGGGGCGTGTGGTCCCGCTCCCCCCAAAGGGGCGTTGATCTCCACGCGTGACAACGGATTGATTAAGTTCATCGGATGCAACGGTTGTTAATCCCGCGTTGGCTCGGCGGTTTCTACGACGGTATGTCATGTCGATTCCGCTGCATCGGGACACTGTTCGCCAGATCTCAGTGGGGTTGCGAGTGCGATCTGTTCGGTATGCCGAGATCGGCCCCTGCAATCTGTTGACGACGACGTGCGTCGGCTGTTGGCATTGAGCTGGGGCAGCAATGAGAATTTCTTGACCTTCCTTCCATCAACCATGCAGCGCATCATTCTTCTTGGGGCGAGCAATGTGACGCTTGGCTTCCCGCTGATTGTGCACGGTGTGCGGGCGTCGTTTTCGCAGCCGGTGCAGTTGTTTGCGGCTCATGGTCACGGGCGTTCCTATGGACTGCGGAGCCGCGTGCTCATGCGGAGGCTGCCGGGAATCCTCGACTGTGGACTGTGGCATGGCCTCGATTCCCAACCGTCGCCGCAGTCGCGGCCTTTGGCGCTCATCACCGACGTCGGCAACGACCTGCTGTACGGCGTGCGGCCGGATATGCTGTTGTCGTGGGTCGCGGCTTGCGTCGAACGTCTGCAGCAGCACGGCGCCGCCGTCACGATCGCCACGTTGCCGCTGGCCAGTACGCTGCGGATGAGTGCGGCCCGCTATCACGCGACACGGATGGCGTTCTTCCCCGGCGGCGGCACAGACTGGCCCACCATGCGACGAATGGTCTCCGAGGTTGACGCCGGCTTGCGCGAGCTCGCCGCACTGCGGTCGTGCCGCGTCGTTGAACCGCGCGGAGAGTGGTACGGATTTGATCCGATTCACGTTCGTCGTCGGGACCGCGTCGCGGCCTGGAGCGCGATGCTTTCCGGCTGGCCGGAGATCGTCGAGATTCGCATGACGGCCTGTTCTCCGGTGCGCGGCCTCCCCTACTGGCGGCTCTCTCCCGCGGAGCGAGAACTCTGGGGACGCACGCGTCACGCCGCCCAGCCCGCACATCAGGACGGCGACGGTTCGTCGATCTGGCTGTACTGATACCGGGCTTCTGATTCTCGGACCCATCATCCGACGGTGAACCGTAGTCCCAGACGCTCTGCTCTCAAGAGCACCGCTCACCACGTCCACTTGACGCCCATACCTCGCCTGTCTATGCTAATACCAAGACGGTCAATGTATGGAGCCACGCATGGATCCCAAACTGCTCACCGGCACGCTCGAACTGATGATGCTCGAGGTCCTCTCGCAGGGGCCTTCGTACGGCTACGAGATTGTGCAGACGGTGCTCACCCGCTCCGGCGGGCACTTTGAACTCAAGGAAGGGAGCCTCTACCCCGCCCTGCACCGCCTGGAACGCCAGAAGTTGCTCGGCTCGTACTGGACCGAGCACGAAGGCCGCCGCCGCAAGTACTACAAAATCACCGCCGCTGGCCGAAAAACCCTCGCCGCTCGGCGCAGCGAATGGCAAACGTTCGCCAGCGGCGTCAACGGTGTGCTGGGAATGGAGTATGGATTGGCGTGATGAAGTGACAGAACGCAAGCGGCAAACTCCAAGCAAACCACAAACGTCAAAATTCGAGGAGACCGAGTGTGAGGCGCCTTGGGAGTTGTGACTTGAAGTCTGTTTGAGATTTGTCACTTGAAACTTGAGCTTTCTGATCCCGTATGAACTTCGACACGTCCCAATTCGCCGCCGATCTTCCGCCGCCACGTGACGACGAACCGGCGTCGCTGCGCCGGGACATTGCCGACGAACTGGCCGACCACCTGGAGTGCGCGCTGCGCCGCGAACTGCTCGCGAGCGGGGGACGTCAGTCTCCGGATGGCGGCGGGGTGCCCGTTCGCGGTGACACCGCCAGCGGGTCGGGCGATTCACCGTTTCACAGAGCCCAGCAGGTGGTCCTCACCCGTTTCGGCAATCCGGCCTCCGTCGCGCGGCGACTCTGGCTCGATGCAATGCAGGAGAAACTCATGGCTCAGAAGATCACCCTCGCGCTGACTTGCGTGCTAACGGCCGCCGTGCTGTTCCTCAGCGTTGTCGTGTGGCAAACGCTCGAGCGCACCCAGGACGCCCAGCGTGCAGCAACCGAGGCCCAGGCGACGCTGGCGCAGCAGAGCGAACAGCTCAGTGCGACCATCCTTCAGACGCTGGAATCCCTCCGCAATTCCCCCTCTCCGGGCCCCGCACCAGCCGCCGTTGGCGGCTGGTCGCCGCTCACGGTCAAGCTTGAGTCGGAAGAAGGAAAGCCTGTCGAGGGCGAGGTTCGGATCACTGGAACGCAGTTCGGCGGTGACAAGACGGACATCAACCTTCACCGCCATACAGGATCGGAGGGGACCGTCGATTTCGGAATGGTCCCCTACGGCAATTATCGAATGACAATCACCGCGATCGCAGCCGGAGAGACGCACACGAAGGAGTTCATGGTGGCGCCGGGCCGGCCGAGTGAGCACGTGATCGTCTGCCCGACGTCGCCGCCGCCGGAGATCGCCTTACGGTTTCGGATCGAGCCGCCGCAAAAGCTCAATGCGGACGAACTGTTGTACCTGGTCGACTTGTCCTCCCGCCCCCGTGAACTAACCTCCGGTCAATGGACATCCCAGAATACCCGTCGGTTGCGGCTGTTGCTCGATGCTTCAGGCCGCATCATCCACCAGGTGAGTGCTGCCGACGTCAGTACCATAGGAGTGGTCGGCAGGGATCCTTTTGAACCGAACATTCTCCGTCGGCAGTCCGACGCAATCGGGGCTGCCGCGATGGGGCTCACGCACAAGGCGGTTCCGCAGCTTCATCAATACACCTACGACATCCAGGGAATCGCCATCTGCACTCCTGCCCGGAATATTCAACCGCTTCCTGATGCGCCAGCGGCGGATGAGTACGTTGTGGCGCCCCGGCGGCTTTTTGAGCCTCTGCGTCCGGCCAGTGACTTTGAACCCAGGCCCGGCGGTGAGAACGTGTGGGCAATCGAATTCCCGCAATATGTGTGGGAAACTGCCTTATGGACGTTTCGTGAGAATGACTGGGCGCGTCACGCGGCAACTCCGACGGGAATGCAGATGGTAGTGATCTCGTCGGAAGGGGATTACGATCAACGTGGTCAGTTTTCGTCCGGATCATCACGTGCATTCGTTCAGCCCGATTCAAAGACTGGTCGACTCCTCAGCATCCACCCGGGAGTTTCTGTCGACGTCCAGGTTCATTACGCCTCCCCGAGACGCGGGGACGAGGCGGCATCCGACAGGCACACACTGATCAGGTCTGCAGAGTTGATCAGCGCCCGACGTGATCCCCCCCTATTGGACAGAGCTCGTGTCTCGGTTCTGTTGCTGCTGACCGATGCGCAGGCGGAGGCGGTTCGGATCGCCCAGCAGAAGGGGAGCTTGCGCATTCGGCCTGCGGAAGAGAAAACGGCCATGCCGACGCTGGATGAGTTCGTGCTCGAAGAGTTGCGGGGCCTGCCGGATGCGGAGTCGTCAGGCCGCTCGACCGGAGAGTGACTGGGAAGTAGGATGGCATCGAGTGAGGCGGATTGTCGTCCCGCTCCCATTGATCATGCCGTCGACTCAGCCTTTCACGAACTCTGCATGCACGCTGTTGATTATCTCAAGTCGCCCGGCAAGCACGGGGTTCGTCCCGTCGTCGTGCTGCATGGGGAGGAGTGGCAGCTCAAGCAGTCGGCGCTGCGTGCAATCGTGCGGGCCGTGCTGGGCGGTGATGCCGATGACGACTTGTCGGTCTCACGGTTCCCTGGCAAAGTCGCCGAGTGGCGCAGCGTGCGGGACGAGTTGCTCACGGTGTCGATGTTCGCATCGAGCCGCGTGGCGGTCGTCGAGGATGCGGACGACTTCATCACGAAGTATCGCGAATCGCTCGAAGAGTACGCCGACAAGCCGTCGAATTCGTCCGTGCTCGTGCTGGACGCCAAGTCGTGGCGGAAGAACACGCGCCTGGCGAAGAAGGTCGCCGCGTCCGGATGGGAGATCGACTGTTCCGAGCTTTCCGGCGGCCAGTTGACCAAGTGGCTGATTGACCGCGCACAGGACGAACACGGCAAGCAACTCGCCCGCGACGCGGCCGTGTTGATGACCGAACTGGTCGGCAGCAGCCTGGGCCTGCTGGAACAGGAACTGGGCAAGCTGTCCGCGTATGCCGGTGAGCGGGCACAGATCACAGCGGAAGATGTCCGCGGCCTCGTCGGTGGCTGGAAGGCGGAAACCACCTGGGTGATGACCAACGCCGTGCGGGACGGCCAGGTCGGCGTGGCTCTCAAGTGTCTGGACCAGTTGCTCACGGCGGGCGAAGCGCCGCAAAAGCTGCTGGGCGGATTGAACTACGTGTTTCGCAAGTACGCCCAGGCGGCGGAGCGCTCACGGAGCGGAACGCCGTTGAACATCGTGCTGAAGGACTGCGGGGTTTTCCCGCGCGATATGGACGGGGCCGTGCGCTATCTGCGTCGTATCGGCCGACCTCGTGCGGAGAGAATTCTTTCCCGTCTGGTGCAGGCCGATGCCGATCTCAAAGGCGCGAGCCGCACGCCGGATCGTCTCCAGATGGAGCGGCTGCTGCTCGACCTCGCCGGCACAACCGGCGGCGAACCGGCGACCTAGGCGCCCGATGCGCGGCGTGGCACATTGCGTTTCACGAAATCGAGGCGCGCGGTTGTGCCGACGTGCTCAATCCAAAATCTCAAACATCAAGTCCCAAATTCCAGACAATTCTCAAACGATCAACTCACAAGGGCATCGCATGGAACTCGGTGTTCTTCGTGAATGTTCAGGGGAAACGGTCCCGCGCCGTTCACGTTTCGTGCCTTGGGCATTGTGA
>JAHBXU010000204.1 GCA_019636315.1 Planctomycetaceae bacterium
CTCTCCAAGCCGATCGATTTCCAACAGTTGATTCAGCTGGTCGAATCGACGCAGCACAATCCGCCGGGTTCCTCTCCAACGCAGTGGACGTCCGATCCTTCAATGGATGTTTTCGTTCTCGAAGAGACGCCCATCACGCGCGAAGAGCTCACGCGCACAAATGGCGACGTCATCGACCGCGAGTCGGCCCTGCAGCGACTCGGCGGGAATGAGCAATTGTTCGGTCGAATGGCGCAATTCTTCCTTTCCGATTCCCCGCATCTGGTCAATCAGCTTCGCAAAGGACTGCAAACTCGGGATGCCGAACTGGTGACGCGTGCGGCACACAGTCTCAAGGGACTGGCATCCAACTTCGACGCCCGAATGGTGGTCGACGCGGCCCAGCAGCTCGAGGATCTCGGTCGAGCGAAGAAATTCAATGTGATTGTCCAACTGCTGCCCGCGTTCCTCCAGGAAGTCCAGCGACTGCAATCCGTGGTCGCCCCTTTTGCCTGTGAGTGACGCACAACTTGCTCAAACGCATCTTCGTTCACACAAAAACGCGCATTGGGGAATGCGGATTCATCGCTCGATTGATACGAAGTCGCACGGCGCGAGCAAATCACTGCGTCACCATCGTTCGACAGGTCCCGAGGGGACGGGGACGTGCAGATCGGGAAGCACTCCCGAGCGCGAGACGCCGTGAGGGCCGGCCGTTTGAATTGCCGCCAGCGCCACTTCCAGTTCTGACGATGTTGCGGCCAATTGAAACTGATGCCGCAGGTGGGGACGCACCCGCATGCCTCGCAGATACCAGTGTCCCATCTTGCGAAACATCACAATCGCCCGGGGTTCCGGGTGAAGCTCGCAGAGATACGCGAACTGTCGACGGAGCAGTTGAAGGCGATCGTCGAACCCGCCCGGGGGATCGTACGTTCCGGTTTGCTCCCACTGGACGAGTTGTCGAAAGATCCACGGATTGGCCAGTGCGCCGCGACCGATTGACACCCCGGTGCAGCCCGTCTCGTCCAGCATTCGAGCCGCATCGTCCACGGTGCGAACGTCTCCATTGCCAATCACCGGGATCCGTTCAACCGCTTCAACCACTCGCCGAATGCCGCTGCGGTCTACTGAACCGCTGAAGCCCTGGGCTCGTGTGCGGCCATGGATCGCAATCGCCGCGACCCCCGCCTGCTCGAACTCCCGAGCAAAACGGGGAGCCGTGATCTGTGTTTCGTCCCAACCGAGCCGCATCTTGACTGTCACCGGCACACGGACCGCGTCCACGACGCTGCGAACGAGCGTGGCGACCGCACTGGGTGCGAGCGGCGTTCCTTCGGCAGCATCTGCAGAATGGCACAACTGGAAATCATCCACCGGCCCCCCGACGTCGCATATCGGCAGGCGCATCAATGCCGACCCGCCGCCGGTCTTCGTGACCTTGTCCACCGGGCACCCCATGTTGATGTCGATGGAATCAACGCCATACTCCTCAAGAAACTGGGCCGCGTCGCGCATGCAGCAGGGATCGTGACCGAAAATCTGAACGGCGAACGGGGAGTCATCCGGGTGGGTGGCAATGAGATCGAGCGCCTTCGGGCGCCTCTCGAGGAGCGACCGGGCATTGACCAGGTCGGTCGTCCCCAATCCCACGCCGCCCAGTTCGTGCACAATCCGCCGGAAGGGCAGATTGGTGAATCCGGCCAGGGGCGACAGCAGATACCGCGACTTGAGGCGCAGGCCACCATAGTGGAGTGAGATCATTGCAAATCAGGCATTGCAAACGGGAGATTGAGACCCGGCCCCGACATTCTCGATGGGGAGTCGGGAAACGATAGACGAATGCGAGAGCCGAGTCATTGTTTCAGGAGCCCGATTCTTGAATCTGATTTGGCCGATTGCCGTTTCTGATCTGCAATTTGCAATCTCTCCTCCCCGGCAAACTTTCTCTCGATTGCCAGACCGTCAGCACCTGTCCGTGACTGAACAATCCGACGGGAATTTGCGATGAGGCGCATGCCGATTGTACCGATTCAACTTCATGCGAGGCCCGTCCGTCTTCCGCGGAACGCAACGAATCCGACAATCGTGCTGGAGTTGACCCATGCAACGGTCTTTGGTGTTGGGATGTCTGATCGCGCTGGTCGTCACGGGGGGAGAACCAGACTCCGCCTCGGCCCAAGGCATGCGCGGCCGGCTGGACTGGATGTTTCTGACTCGCGACAACGACGGGGCCACACAGCCATTTATCAACGGTCCCGACGCCTTCAACGGCTCGGGAATCAATTTCGACTATGAATCAGGTTACCGTGTGATGCTGGGCTTTGGGACGCCGACCTTCGAAGTCGAAGGACAGTTCACGCGGGTGGACGAATGGCGCGACTCGACGTTTGCCACGCTGAGCCAGGAACTGGTGTTCGACGACAGCGTCAACAATCCGTTCATCGTCGGTGGTACGCCGGGCAACACGCTGGGCGGCAATCGGGCGATCGTCGCCGCCGCGATGACCCCGCTCACGGCCATGCTGGACAACGAAACGCTCGAAGGCGAATTCCTCATCCCGGGCGCCGTGGCGACCTATGCCTATCAGAGCGACTACTACGATCTCGAAGTGAACCTCACGACGAGCCGCGTCAACTGGTTCCGGGTCGGCCTCGGTTATCGGCACGTCCGCTTGAATGAGCTGTCCGGCTTCGGGGTTTCCGGGTTGTTCGACGCACTCGACGTCGATGATGGTCAGACGGTCGGCGGAATGAGCAACGATCCGAATGACGGGTTGTCTCACTCTGCACTCACCGAAGCCGGCCTGAGGCATATCGCCGGCGGCGCGGACGGGTTCAACAATCTGGCGAGCGGCGGCGGTCCCGACACCGTGGCTCTGGCGCTCAACTCGTTCGCCAATAACCGGCTCAACGGCTTCCAGGGAACATTCGATGCGAACCTGGCGGATACCGAGTACTTTCTTGTCGACCTGTTTGCCCGCCTCGGCGTGTTCCACAACCAGTCCACCGCTCAGGTCGTCGAGATGGTGAGCGGGAGCGGCAATGACAACTCGGTCTACGCTCGGACATTCCAGGACAGTCAGAACGACTTCGCAATGGTTACGGGCGCCGGCGTGCGACTCGCCCTCAAGCTGAACGACTTCGTGCGGCTGCACACGGGATATGAATTCATCTACATCGACGGTGTCGCATTGGCTCCCGATCAGGCGTTTCGCGTCGGACCCGGCAACACATTCTCAATCGACAACAACGGCAGTGTTCTGATCCACGGCAGCCGCGCCGGCATCGAAGTCGTCTGGTAATGCCCGGCATTCGGTGGGGCGTCAAATGGGGTGATCCAACTTCGTCGGCGAGATGGAGATGACCCGCCCCGATCGGGGGGCTGACGCCTCACCGCTCGCCGGGTCGTTCACACACTGAGAGCGGGAGCCGCGAGATCCGTCCGCCGCTGCCCCTTCAGAAAGGGCGCCCAGCGATCGATCACCCAGATCACCGGGATCAGCAGACCCACAATCGCCACGGTGTGGATGACGCCCCACACAAGCGACCCGCCCGTCGCTTCGACGTCGACTCCGAATCCATATTGCTGGATTGCCTTGACCAGTCCATAGCATGGGATCTGCAGCGCGAGGATGACCAGCGTGTTGCGCCCCAGCCAGGTCAGGAACCGGTGCGGCGGCACCTGTTGAGAGACGATCAGACAGGCCGCAATCCCGCCCAGTGCGGCGGTGTAGAACCTGGCATAGCCGGGCCCGAGGGTGTTCTCGCTCATGTTGACGAATCCGAATCCCCACCACATGGCGGCGGAACCCAGCACGAGCACGCCTGCGTTGGTCCATGCCTGGCGTCGCTTCGATAAGCCGGAGTAGATCTGCATGGCGGGCCACGAAAGATTGCCTGCACCATAGAAGATCACCGCCGTGAGCGCGACATCGGCCCCCCATGGAAGTCGGGCCAGGCCGTGGAGGCTCAGCCAGTAGCCGACTGCCGAACAGAGCAGCAGCCCACTCACCAGTCCGGGCATTGAGGGCAAGTAACGGCGCAGTGTCCAGTAGAGCACTTCGACGGCGAACAGGCACGGCAGGAACCACAGCGGCGTGTTGTGCGTGAGCCACGGTTCATTTGCGACGCCGTAGAACGTCCCCAGGACTGGCAGCCAGGGATTGATGTTGGCCCCGGCATCCCGCCCGAAGTGTCGCGCTACGAAATACCAGAGGATGTACGAAATCAGCGCGAACCAGAGATAGGGAATGACTAGTGACCGGGCGCGTTTGCTGATCAGACCATCGAGGCGAGGGTACTTTTCCTGCCGATACATCATGCCCGACAACCAGAAAAACAGCGGCATGTGAAACAGGTAGAGCACCTCGTCTTCCACTTCGTCGATCGCCGTGTGTGACAGCACGACGAGAACAATCGTCAGCCCTTTCAGGACGTCAATCCAGGCAATCCGCTCATGCTGAGGGTTGACTGCCGCCGCCGTCACCTCGCGACCGGTGCAGGCCTTATCCTCGTTCAACGTCTGCAAGTCGGGGTTGCCCATCGAAGCAGGTCGACCTGAGACGCCATCGGGGACCGACAAGCGGCTGGTGACGGGTTCCAGAAAAACCGAGACAGGCGACATGGCGCAATTGTGGCAGCAGACCTGACTGTCCAGCGATTCGACACCAACCGCGATCGCGAACATCAGATTCAAACTACCGCCGCCGCAAATCCGAACGCCACTGAAAACTCCGTCCGACCAAAGGCGCAAACAGATCACTGTTCCGTTGCTGCCGATTAGGCCGAGTTGCGCGATGCTGGCGGATGAGGCCATCCGTTCGTCCAGAACAACCGGACCACGGGGCCGTCCGTTCACGGTGGATCGTAACCGCCCGGATGGAACGGGTGGCAGCGACAGATGCGCAGGGCGCCATGTGCGGCCCCTTTGAGAGCGCCGTGCTTACGAACTGCGAGAATGAAATACTCGCTGCAGGTCGGTTCGAACCGGCACGTCGGTCCCAGGAGCGGACTGAGCGTCCACTGGTAAAGGCGCACCGCACCAATCAGCAGCCACGTCGGGACGTTGAGGAGCGACCGGACGCCCATACTCACCTCCCCGGAGATTGTTCGCGGGATGCCCCTCCCGCAAGTTGCCTGCCGAGGCGTCGACTGAGTTTCAAGAGGGACGCGCGGTACTCTTTCAATCCTGCACCGGAACCGACGCGCGGGATCAAAATCAGATCCAGTCCCGCCGGAATCTGGTGCTGTTCCAGTCGAAATGACTCACGGAGCAGTCGCTTCATCCGCTGACGGCGGACCGCGTTGCCGTGTTTCTTCGAGACGCTCAAACCGACTCGGGAGACTCCGGTCGCACTGATGTCGGCAAACACCAGGAGCGATTGATCTCCGGCCCGCACCTTCCGGGAATAGACGCGTTCAAAATCGGCCTGGCGTTTCAGGCGGCGGGACGGCGGGAACGAAAGGTCACAAGCGGTCACGTCGGTTCATCCTCGTTCCGCGAGGAAGAGGCAGACTCCTCGTCGGGACCGCGAACACGTGTCTGCTGACCGGCCTGTTCGCCCATCGGGGATGTGGACGCCGGCGGCGTGCGGAGATACCAGAGTTCGTCCAATTGGGTGCTTGTGGACTGCGGGCTGCGGGCTGCGCGGCGCAGCTTGGCGCCCCACATGACGGTCCCGATGATCAGAGTGGCTCCCAGCAGGCAGACACCAGTCAGTAACAACATGAGGACAAACGCCAGATTCTGACGCCGTTCCGCACTCATCGGATCCGTCCCCGGAGCGGGCATGTGCTCTGAGCCGCCCTCGACCCTGTCGACGTCCGCTGCGGCTCCTCCCTCGCGAGTGTTGTTTTGTACCGAACCGGCATCGGCTGGACCCGTTGCGCTCAGGCTGACGGGCATGAGGAAAGACAAACCGATCATCGCCAGTCCGCGCAGGACGACTCTGACTTTCAGAGCCTGCACCGGCCAGATGAATAACGACACGCTCATCGCCACAGCCCCTCTCGTGGCGACTGGGGTGCGGCAGCCGCCAGATCGTTGAGAAGGGTCTTGGCATGATCGCTCAATTCGCGCGGCACGACGATCTTCGTGACGACGATCTGATCGCCCGGCTGTTTCGACTTCGAATCAGTGAACCCTTTCCCTCGGAGCCGCAGTTTTGTGCCGGACGATGCACCGGGCGGGACTGTCAAGGTGACGTGGACGTCGTCGATGGTGGGAACATCGACCTTGGTGCCGAGAGCGGCTTCCGTCATCGTCAACGGCAAGTCGAGCAGGACGTTATTGCCTTCTCTCCGAAAATAGGGATGCGGCGCGACCTCGACCGAGATCAGCAGATCTCCCGGCGGCCCCCCGGCCGGTCCCGGTTCTCCCAGGCCGGCCAGTCGGATGACCGTCCCGGCACGGACGCCGGCCGGAATCTTCACGTCGATTCGTTCGGGGGTCCCGTCCGTCTGAAGCTGGATTTCATGCTGCCCTCCGCGTGCGGCCACATGAAAAGGAACAACCATCGAAGTGCGGACATCGCGGCCTTTTTGAGGCGCTGCGCGCCCGCGTCGGCCCCCGCCGAAACCTCCGCCAAACTCGCCTCCGAGGATGTCTTCCAGGTCAACCTGTCCGCCAAACAGGTCGCTCAGGTCGATCGGCCCCGTATTAAACGGCCGACCTCCTCCGCCGCCGCTCGTCGGGCCCGCCTGTCGATAGGCCGAGCCGAATTGATCATACTGCTTGCGTTTCTCCGGGTCGCCCAGGACGTCGTAGGCTTCCGCCGCCTGCTTGAACTTCTCGGCAGCGGCCTTGTCATCAGGCTTCACGTCCGGATGATTCTCACGAGCGAGCTTTTTGTACGCCTTACGGATTTCCTCCTGCGACGCACTGCGCGAGACGCCCAGGGCTTTGTAGTAATCGTGCATCGGGCAAAGACAGAAAGGCTGATACTCATGGACGAGAGCGCGCCGCACAACGCGCCGGGTCGACCTGCGGTCGCCATGATACGCGTGTCTCAGCGAAAATCGTAGCCCGGCGGGTCGCGACGGCTAGAGC
>JAHBXU010000205.1 GCA_019636315.1 Planctomycetaceae bacterium
CTTGCACACCTCAGCCCCGGTCGTGCCCGGCAGTTGATGGTCGAGCAGGATCAGATCGGGACGGACGGACTTGGCCTGGGCGAGTCCTTCCTCGGCGTTCGGCGCAAGGATGACGCGATAACCGGCAGGACTGAGCGTCCCGTCGACCAGGCGTCGAATGGTCGCGCTGTCGTCGATGACGAGGATGGTGATCTGACTCATGGGATTGCTGCCTCAGGAATTACATCGGGGTACTGATCGCAAGCTGCTCCAGCAGGGCTTCGATCGTCGCATCATTGACCGGCTTCGCCAGAAATCCGTCCGCACCCAGTTCGTGCGCTTTGGCTTGTGTGGACGGCTCATCACGGCTGGTGACGATGACCACCGGTTTATTCACCGTTCGGGGGTCATTCTTAACAGCCGTCAACAGTTCAAATCCGTTGAGTCCCGGCATCTCCAGGTCCGAGAAGATCGCGTCAAATGTGGTCGTTCGGGTGCAGTTCAGCGCTTCGATGCCGTCGCTGGCTTCGGTGATGTCAAAGCCGTGAGAAAGCAGCTTCTCGACCAGCCGCCGCCGGGCACTCAACGAGTCTTCCGCCACGAGAACTTTCGGACGTCCGCTGGATGTCGTCGGACGTCGTGGACTGGATTGCGAGAGTTGATCCGCCGGCCGTTCTGACACGGACGAGCCGTCGGCGACCGTCAGCAGCCGGGGGCCGTCCAGCAGCATGACCACTTCCCCCGCTCCCGACAGCGTGACGCCGCTGAGGACGGGATGCCGGCGCAGCAACGGCGGCAACGGTCGGACGACGACTTCCTCGGGACCCAGAATGTCTTCCACCGAAAACTCTCGGCGTGATTCCTGCCGGAGAGGTGCGGGGGATGGAGTGTTGCTGCGGGCCGCAGTCTTTCGAGCCTGAAGGTCGCTTCCCAGCACGAGCGTCCGTGTCTCGGTGCGAGGCGGTCGTCCCAGTTGAAGAACGTCGCGCAGTCGCACACAGGCGCGGGTGTTTTCGGAGCTGTTCATTGTATGCGGGTCGTCTTCCAGTGACGTCGACATCACGAACGCCATCGGGAGCCCGAACAGTTGTCCGCCCACGCGAAAGATCAGCGAATGCTCGATCACTGAGGGGAGGGGAATGGCCAGCCGGAAGGTCGTGCCCACCCCTGCGTCGGACAGCACGTCGATCTGACAGTGACATCGATTGAGCGCCGTCAGGACGACATCCATCCCCACACCGCGGCCTGCGACTTCGTTGGCTTCAGACCGGGTCGAGAAGCCGGGATGAAAGATGAGCCGTGAGAGTTCCTTGGGGGCAACGGGCTCGTCAGGTCGGATCAGCCCCCGCTCGATGCCGCGCCGTCGAATCGCTTCAAAATCAAGTCCTCCTCCGTCGTCGCGGACTTCGAGCAGCAACATCTGAGAGTTCCCGGTGGCTTCGATCGTGACGGTCCCCACGGGGGGCTTGCCGTTCCGTCGTCGTTTTTCGTCCGATTCGATGCCGTGGCACACGGCGTTGCGCACCAGATGCAGCAAAGGCTCATGCAGTCGTTCCTGCAGGGAACGTTCCAGCCCGGTGTTCTGTCCAATGCATTCCAGCCGGACCTGTTTGCCCTCCACGCGCGCCGCTTCTCGAACGACGCGCTGGAGCCGTTGGAACAGACCCGACAGCGGCACGCGCCGTGCCTGGGCCAGTTGCTGTCGGAATTGCTGGATGAACTGTGAAACGGCCCGGTTCTCATCCGCCATCGACTGCCGCGAATCGCGCAGTCCACCCGCGATCTCACGCAGATCGTTTGTGATCTCCGCCAGAACCTTGGACGATTCCTGAGACCCGCCGTCAAAATCGCCCCACGTGCGGCCGCCGGCGAAGGAACCGCCCGTCGCGAGCCGCTGCAGCGGATAGCCCTTGGCGATGGTTTCCAGGCGGCGGACGCATCGCGAAAGCTCGCTTTCACTCTCTCCCAGTTCCGCGACCCGGCGGTCTCGACGGCGTCGCCAGATAACCAGCTCCACCAGGAGATTCATCATTCGATCAAGCTGCGACGACTTGACGCGAACCGTCTCTTCACCCGGTTCGGCGGTGCGCTCCGCGCCGGCCGTCACATCGCTGACCGGCGGCGAAATGATCGGAGTCTCGCTGTCTGCCGGCGGTCGGGGCGGTCCTTCCGGCGCGTGGAGCGCGGCGATCTGCGACCGCACGAAGTCCACACAGTCGAGCACAGGCTGCAAACGCACCGCGCGCTCGACGCTCGCCGACGAGGGGAGCCACTCCTCAATCTCGTGCAGATACGTCGCGAGCGCACTCAAGCCAATGCTGGCCGACGCACCTTTGAGGGTGTGCAGATCGCGGCAAAGTTGGTTGATCGGGGCGGCGCCATTCGGGTCGCTTTCAAAGCCGATAACGGCCCGCTCCATCGATGACAGGCATTGCTCGGCGTCCTCCAGATACGCATCCCTCAGCGAGTCACTGAGCGAGATGGCCTGGGGGGCGGCCGGTGGCGTCGGCGTGGTCGCTTTTCCTGTGTGTCGAAACGGCGAGTCCGTCGCCACCCCGCGGTTGTTGGCTGGCTCAGCGACGGGAGCGATCTCATTCTCGATGGGGGAGTCCGACGCGTCTTTCGAATGACCTGTCAGCTCTTTCATCGCCGACAGAATCAGATCAACCTGTTCGGCGGGCGTCGCGAGGACCGGTCCCTGCGGTCCGTCCGTCTCCTCGTCGAGAATCACGTCGCTGTCCATCGCGTGGGCGGCGTGAAAACCGTCTCCCTCGACGAGCAGCAGGTACTCTCCCCACCGGGACCGTGCTTCGGCCGCAATGTCGAGCGGCGAACTGCCGGACGTCGAGGGCGTACCCCGCAATGCCTCGCGCAACGTGGGGATCGCCGATTGAACGAACTGCACGATTGCAGCAGCGGCATCCGACTCGAGTGAGTCGGGATCGCCGGAGAAGCAATCGACAATTTCCAGCAGATGGGCCATCGTCTCGGCGCACAGCCCCCAGTCGTCGTCGGCAGCACCGTCGAGCGCGTCGATGGCGGCGCGCAGCTGATCGCAGGCGTGAGACACGGGGCGCGATCCGTCGGCGCAGGCGGCCAGCAGCAGCTCGACCGGAGTGAGCGGGTCGTCGACAGCCAGCAGAAGTGGTTCGATCGAGTTCATCGGTCGCCTTACTCGGTCATGCCGACCAGTGTGGGGATTGATTCGGCGTGCGAGGACGAGTCCGTATCGCGCGGGAAACGTTGCGACAACGATCCGGTCAACGAAGGAGTCCTCCGTTCCTGGCCCCGCCGGATGCCACCTGAGGCAGGACCGCGCGACAAGCCGTCCCGCATGGGCTCAATCGTCTCGCCCAGTTGCTGAACATGCTTGGCCACGGAGCGGATGGACCATGCGGCACATTCGACGCGGCTGCGATTTCCGCGGGTGACATCCGAGATTCGCTCGACCGCCACCACCAGGTCCTGCGTCAAATGCAGTTGCTGGGCGGACAGCCGCGCAATCTCCTGAATGCCGGTCCCGGAAGCAGCGCACGTCTGTGAGATGCGTTCGAGTTGCTGCTTCGTGACGGTCATTCGCTCTGTTTCCTCACACACGTCGCGGCGTTGTTCGGACATCGCCTGGATGGATTCTTCCGTTTCCATCTGAATGGTTTCGATCAACGCGGAGATCTCGCGCGTCGCGAGGGCGGCCTGCTCGGCCAGCTTGCGAACTTCGTCGGCCACAACCGAAAATCCGCGCCCCTGTTCGCCCGCGCGAATCGACTCGATCGATGCATTGAGAGCCAGCAGATCGGTGCGCGACGAGATCGCGCCGATCGTGCCGACGATGGCGTTGATGGCCTGCGATCGGTCGCCGAGCGCCTTGAGCTTGCGCTCCGCCCCCTCGACGCGCGAACGGAGCCCTTCGATGCGCTGCAGATGATTCTCGACCATCGCCCTGGCTGAGACCGCGAGTTCTCCCGCGCTCATTGCCGCACCCCGGGCGGAATTCGCACGTTCGGCCACCGAATCGAACTGCAGCGAGAGCTGTTCGACATAGGTCGTCGTGCGATTCACGGCTTCTGACTGGTCTTCGGTGCCCGCCGCGATCTCCTCGGTGGAGCGTTGCACTTCTGACAGGTCATGCAGTACCTGGTCAAAGCTTCCTTGGGCGGATGTCAGCAGGCCGCCGAGTGTGTGCTGCAGTCGGATGACGGTGTTCCCCGCACGTTCCCGGTCCGGCGACGAGTGACGATCGATGCTGTCGAGCAGATGTTCCAGATCCTCCGCCTGTCGCCGGGCGTGGACGGCCGCATCCGACCATCGTCCCGCATTCGTGCGCAGCTGTTCAATCAGTCGGTCGAATTCGTCGATCCCCAACAACTGGGTCGGTCGGTCGGCATCCGTCAGGACGGCCTGATGAAGTTGCTGTAATCCGCGCTCGAGCCAGCGCGAGACGAGGAGGCCGATCAACACCGATAATCCGATCACCGAAGCGACCGTGCCGGCCGAGACGCCCGCCGGAGAATAGGTGAACCAGCAGAGACCGCCCCCCACAACGGCCGCTGCCAGATGTGTTGCGATAATGATGGAACTGAGCTTCATGGGCGGTCCTCAACAAGTCGGCAGGGGCTGAAACGCGGCGGCATGTTCGGGAACTCTGCCGCGTCCATCGCGACTGGTCCACACATCACACAGTACGTCCACTGCGGACTGGTAAAGCCGGTCGGCATCAAGAATCCGGACCACGCTGTCGCGGAAACTCGCCGTCCCCATCACCAGTTCACGCAAAGTCTCTCCGGCGGTTTCGCCGATGGACGCCATCTCCAACGATTCGAGTCCGACGGCTCGAGTGATCGGCAACGCCCACGGCCCGTCCACTCCTTCCATGACAAGCAGGAAGTGTGCGTGGACGTCCTGAGTCGTCGATTCGCTTAGCAGCGCGGGCAACGACAACACGGGCAGAAACTCATTGCGATGATGGCACAACCCCTTCAGCACCGGCGCCGAATGCGGGACATCAACGATCGGTACGAGATCGGCGACTTCTCGAACGGACGCTGCGGACACAGCGAACTCCGCCTTGCCCACATGAAAGATGCAGTACTGATCGCAAAGTCGGGCGTTCGGAAAACTCATGTGCGTCCCTCCTCTTCCGTGGGGCAATCGGCGCCCTCGACGCCCATGTTCCCGACCCCTCCTCCATGCAGTGTGTCTGTATGCAATCGGGCCGCCAGGCGCTGTTTGAGAGCGGTCAGACGGTCGTGCCCCGCGAGCGCATCCGCCGGCGATGCGGTCTCTCGCTCGACCAGCAGCGTCCGTTCTGAACGTCCCTCGCGCCCCGCGCGGGGGGCAAATGTCGATCGATCCGGCGGCAAGTGGCGTTGCGGCGACGCTTCGGCGCATTGCAGATCGAAGGAACCATGCAACAGGGCACGGATCGAAGCGAGTTCCTCGGCGACTTCCGTCCGGAATGTCTCGAGGTCCGCCAATGCGTCTGCAATGCGATTGACGGCCTGATCGTCGCCTGCGGCACGGGATGGCACACCAATCGCACGCGGCGGACTCTCTGTCTCAGGCGGTGAAAGCGATGATTCAGTCATGGGAGTGATCGACATTGCCGCGCGAAGAGGGCGGCCTGCGCTCTCGCTCGATTCGTCCGGACGAATGCGTGTTTCGACTCCTTATTGGGGTTCAAACGAAACAGATATCAGCGACTGCACGACTTCCACGACTCGTTCGCTCACGATCGGTTTGCGAAGATAGGCCCCCATCTTCAGCCCCAGCATCTCCAGAGCGTGTGAGTCCAGCGATGTCAAAAAGACAATCGGCAGCCGATTCCACGGAGTGCCGCGTGCCATCAATTCCTGACACACGCCGTAGCCGTCGAGCTCCGGCATGTTGATGTCCAGGATGGCCAGGTCCGGCGATTCGCGGAAAATCAACTCCAGCGCCGCAACTCCCGTCGACGCGGTAATGACTTCAATGCCTTCTTGCGACAGGATCAGATCGAGTTGGGTGCGAATCGTGCGGCTGTCGTCGGCGACAAGAACTTTGGGCGCAATCATGATGTGAATCCGCGCTGGATTTCGAGACACGCAACTATAGGTCGCTGCGCGCACCAGACGTTGTCGCGGCTTCACGCCGCCTGACGGATTCTGGGTCGGATGCAGTCTGGCGCAGTCGCAGCGGATCGCGCGATGGGCGGAAGAATGCGGATCGTAGCGATCGCAACAGCGCCGCTGCACCGGCTATGCGGTGCGCGATCCGAAACCAGAGTCACCCGACCCGACAGCGAGGACGCCGCGCGGAGTCACCGCGTGGGGCGGCAATAACCTGCCGGATTGAACGATTCCCGTGGTTCAGGGCCAGCTTCAACGAGCGCTCAGGGTTGCTGGCTGTCGGCGTCAACCGGGATTCTGCGTGGAAGGGGTCGCCGGTCCTTCATCTTCATCGAGGCTTCGCCACAATACGGCGATCACAGCAAACCCGATCGCCGCAATCACGCCGAGAATCGTGGCCTTGGTCGATTCTCCATAAAGGCCGAAACCGGTTGCGAGAAGTGATGAATACACGGCGATGCAGCCGGCAAACATGCAGACGATTCCCGTACCGATGCCCGCGCTTGGACCTGCGTCGGGAATCGGATCGCCGTCCGCAGCGGCGGCATCCAACACCGCCTTCCAGCCCGGCCCCCCCGGGCGGACCAGACGGTAGAAGCTCCGCAGTGTGGCTGGCGCGTCGGCCGGAGTGATCAAAGTGACGATCATCCAGGCGAGCGTCGTGACGCCGACTCCCACCAGCAGCTTGACCCACGATGCCATCGCCGCCGGCGCCCAGAAATGCGCCCAGCACGCCACACCAAACGAAACGACCATCGCGGCGATCTCGCTGTACGGATTGATCCGCCACCAGAACCAGCGCAGCAGGTAGAGCAGGCCGGTCCCGGCGCCGATCGACATCAATAGCTCGAAGGTTCCTTTGGCCGAGTCGAGAACGAGCGTGATCAGCGCCGCCACGACCATGAGCAGTGCCGTCGTGAGCCGGCTGACCGCGACGTAG
>JAHBXU010000206.1 GCA_019636315.1 Planctomycetaceae bacterium
GAAACAACCACAATTCTTGCGGGCATGAGAAAACCCTTCGGTCGCCTTGAAACATTCGTCACGGATTTCGCGGGTGATTGTAGCGAGGGACGCCACACGGGGGCAGGTGGGGATTGAACATCCTCGATTTTGATCGGGATATCGATCTTTTCTGTGCTTCTATTGATCCGGTAGGATTCCGCCGCCGTTCCTCTTGAGAGGAGAGGAAGTGTGCCGATTCGATTCGTGCGCCAACACTGCGTGGACTATGTCGTATCAGCAGCTTGATTCCGACAAGATCGTCGAGACGGTACAGGTTCTGCATCGCCGGATCAAGGAGCGATTTCCCTCGGTGGGACTCGTCGGGGTGTGCGAGAATTTGCTGGAGATCTCGCGGAAGGCGCGGGAGCGATCGACCGCGATTGCACGGCCCATTCCCTGGGTTCGGGGACTTTCGGGGCTGGTCATTGTCACCATCGTGGGCCTGTTTCTTGCGACGCTCCTTTCTGCCGAACTCTCCGACGAACGCCACACGCTGGAAGAGATTGTGCAGGTGACCGAGCCCGCGATGAACGTCATTGTCGCGGTCGGGATCACCGTATTCTTCTTTGTGACGTTGGAGACCCGGATCAAACGCCGACGCGCGCTGCAGGCGATCCACGAGTTGCGGGCCATGGCCCACATCATCGACATGCATCAGCTGACAAAAGACCCGGAGCGCCTGCTGCACTCGGGGAATCAACGCAAAGATACGCAGTCGTCCCCCAAGCGAACGATGACGGAGTTCGAACTCAGCCGCTATCTGGACTATTGCTCCGAGATGCTCTCACTGGTCGGGAAGATCGCGGCCCTTTATGTTCAGGACTTTGAGGATTCGGTCGCCGTGGGGGCGGTCAACGACATTGAAACGCTGACAACGGCGATGGCGCGAAAGATCTGGCAAAAGCTCATGGTGTTGCATACCGTGAGCGCCGAACAAGTGCAGGAGATAAAGAGTGTGTAGTTCTGGATTATCGATCGCGCAAAATGTTCCAGGGGGCCAGCAGGAGGTCCGTGCCGCGGGCTTCGGTCTGCGCAAGCGAGGGATAACGCTGCTGCTGATTGTGGTCTCGGCAAGTGGCTGTGGCTCTCAAGAGGCACCGCCGGCTGCCTCCGAGTCGACTGCAGACAAGTCGCCCTCGTCGGTTGATGCGTCCTCCGAGAAATCGCCGCCGGCCGCCGAAGTTCAACCGGCCGCTGTGGGGCAACCAGCGATCGAGGAGAGTTCCGAGGCTGTATCGAGTCCGCCGCAGGTCGATCCGCCCCTTCCCGAAGCAGACCCCGCGGCGAAGGCGGCGTTCGAATCGCTGACGGCCGCAGGAGTCTCTGCGGAGGATATGGAAGCGGCGATCGAGAAATTGCTGGAAATTGGTCCTCCGGCCGTGCCGGTGCTTGTGGAAGGCCTGCAATCGTCGAATGAGCTCGAACGCGAACTGGCCGCGATGATTCTGGCGCAGTTCGGCGACAATGCGGCGGCGGCGACCGATCCGCTGATTGCATCGCTCCAGGATTCGTCGGAGTTCGTCCGCGCCAACGCCGCGACAGCACTCGCTCAAATTGAAGGTCAGTCCAAGCACGTGGCGCCGGTGTTCGGGGCGCTCCTGGACAGTGAAGATGAAAACCTGCAACGGATGGCGGTAATGAATCTCAGCGTGCTGGAGATCGAGCCGGTCAAGCCGCTCGCCCTCAAGCTGAGCAAGGCGTTGGCCATTGAAGATCGAGACGTGCGGCTGGCGATCCTGGATCTCCTCGCTCGCATCGGCTCGGATGCGCAGGAGACGGCCGATGCCATACGGGCCATCGTCACCACGGACGACGCGGAACTACACTCGGCAGTCGATGCTGCACTCAAGCAGATCACACCCGATGCGAAGTGAGTGTTCGCGAAGCGATTTGAAGTTAATTGAAGGATTGAATTGACGAGAACTCGCGAGATCGCCTCCTTTGGCGGCCCGACGCGACCGCGAGGGATGACGCGTTGCGGCCTGGCCGACGCGCCGGGCGACGATTGGACTCCGCACCGTGAACCACTGCGTTATGGGGTCACTTCACACAATGGCAGGTGGTGTTTGAGCCACGTGTGATCCTCTTCTGTGAGGGGAATGCGGTACAGCGCGAGGTGACGCAGGGTGCTGATGGCGGGGAGATGCCGCAATCCGGTGCCTGTGACCTGTGTGTCCGTCAAGGTGAGTCGTTCGAGATGCACGAGCGATTCGAGGTGTTTCAATCCCTCGCCGGTGATGGGGGAGCTGCGGAGGTCCAGGACGCGGACGGAGGTGAACGCCCCCACGAGCGGCATGTGTCGGTCGGTGAACCGTTCCGAGTGGATGCTGATGCGGTTGATCCGCTGCGCGTCGTCGCGGCTGATCTCGGCACCCAGCGACGTCAACCGTGCGGTCATGCGCCGGACGGCCGCTGCATAGCCGGTGGCAATCACCTGGTGTGCCCCCTCTGAAAGTGGGGCAGAGTCTTCGTGAAGGTCCGTGAGGGCCAGGAGAGCGGAGGATGCCGCCATGTCATCGGCGCGGCGGGTGAACTGGACGAGCACCTCGACAGCGGCCGAGCGAAGTGTGTCGTTGTCCGATTGGCGAATGGCCTCGCACAGGCAGGGGACAGCGTCTACTCCCTGCCTTAACAACAATCGGGCGGCCCAATCGCGCTGAATGAACGACGGGCTGCCGAGCTTCGCGAGCCACACAACGGACTCGCTGTTTGATGCATGACCCGCATCATCGGCGCACGGGCCGTCCTCTGACGCGATCGCAGCCCGAAGCGGCATCGCCAGTGCCGCCAGCAGCATCATCCGACAAGCGCATTTCATCGCGAGGAAGACCGGACTAATGATTGGCCCAGTAGTCGACGACCAGTACGTCGGCCAGCGCCGGGCCGAGCACTTTGACGAAGTCCTGATGCGCGGGATGAGGCAAGTAAGCCTTCAGGTCGTCCTCGCTTTTGAAGGTCACCAGAAAACAATGGGTGAAGCCCTTGTTCAGCTTTTCGACGCTGTCTTCCCGACCCCATTCAAAGCCGTGAATCTCGGTGATCTTCTTCGGAAGTTCACTGAACGCCTGGATGACCTCCTGGATCTTCGCGTCCGTTGCGTCCTCCTTGAACTTCAGCAGCACGACATGACGTAGCACCTGGCCGTCTTGACTCGTTGCGGACCGGGCAGGGGAATTCGGCATGAGGATGACCAGTGCAATCAATAGCACGGAGGAACCAAGCAAACAGGCGACGCGTTTCATCGAACGACTCCTGAAACAGACAGCAGATAAAATACAGATACAGCACGTGCCTCATTTGGGTGGCGTGTTGTCAGTATGTATTCTGACACAGAAAGACCGAGCCGCCAAGTATGGTTGATGGGCCGTGATGACCTGGAGCGCAGTATTGTTTCAGGTGCAGTATGCTGAAGCTCATCAGTGCCACGTGTAGATGAAAACTCCAATACTTCGAGTTGCAACTTGGAACGTTGAATGGGCCACGCCTGCATCACGTCGCGGGAAGGTGCTGCAGAAGGTGTTGAAGGAGCTTGCCGCCGACGTCCTCTGCATCACAGAAAGCTGTACGACGATACTTCCCGCGCTGGGAGATGTCATCACGTCAACTGCCGACTACGGGTATGCTGCGCCGAAAGTAAGGCGAAAGGTTTTACTCTGGAGTCGCACCCCCTGGTTCGACATCGACGTTGTCGGTCACAATGATCTACCGGCGGGCCGCTTCGCTGCGGGGAGCACCTTCACCCCGTTGGGGCAGATTCGTGTAACCGGAGTATGCGTTCCGTGGAGAGGTGCACATGTGAGTACTGGAAGACGCGATCGAGAACCCTGGCAGGAACACATGCAGTATCTCCAATTTCTTTCATCCGCCCTGGCGCCATCGGACACCGGGACAGCCATCTGGTTGGGGGACTTCAATCAGCGATTACCGACGAGAGGTGTTCCGAGCCGAGTTCAGGGTGCATTGCAAGCTGCTTTGCAGTCATGGCAAGTTGCGACAGTAGGGAACGTTTCCCCGGTGGGAGAGAATATGATCGATCACGTGGCCCATAGTGCTGACCTTCGGCCTGTGCGTGTTGTTGGGCAGCCGCGAGTGGCTGAAGACGGAATGCACCTCAGTGACCATTGCGGTGTCACAGTCGATTTTTGCCGTACCTGAAGGACCATTCGTGTGTTCTGGTGGCCCCGCCGTTGTTTGAGCTCCTCGAAAAGGTGGCTTCGTGACTCCAGAGGATTCGTCCCAAAGCGTTGCTGCGGCGGCTGCGCTCATTGGCGAACGCTGGCCGGACCGCCCGAGGTTGGGGATGATCCTCGGGACAGGGCAGGGGGAAGCCTTAGGGGAGATCGACGTTGAAGCGGCGCTTCCCTATGACGCGGTTCCCGGATTCACGCGGTCGACAGCCGTCGGTCATCGTGGGAGGCTCGTCTGTGGACGTTTGTGCGAATCGCCGATTGTGGTCATGGAAGGACGCTGCCATTGGTACGAAGGAACGCCTGCATGGCGAATCGCTTTTCCGGTGCGGGTCATGCACGCCCTAGGGGTGCGGTTGCTCGTCGTGACGAATGCCGCCGGGGCCGTCAATCCCCGCTTTCGCGTCGGCGATCTGATGGTGATCGAGGACCAGATCAATCTCATGTCCGCAAATCCTCTGATGGGACCGGCATTCGGGTCTTCGATGGAACGCCGTCCGAGAACAGGCTCTCTCTATGATCCGGTGCTCATCGATCGCGCCTGCGCGATCGCGCGGCAGAAGGGCGTCGCCTGCCATCGCGGCGTCTATGTCGCCCTGTCCGGGCCAAATTACGAAACACGGGCCGAGTACCGCTTCGTGCGGATGATCGGCGGTGACGTCGTCGGCATGTCGACCGTTCCCGAGGTGCTCGTTGCCAGCCAACTCGGCCTGCGCGTGTTTGGCCTGTCAACCGTGACGAACGTCTGCCGACCGGACGCACTCGACCAGACCAGCGGCGAGGATATCGTCAGGGCGGCGCTCGCGGCGCAAGACAAGCTGGGAGCCATCCTGCGCGGTATTGCGGGCGAGATGATCTCGACGGCACGCTCCTCCGAAAGGGAATGCAGATGACGCGGACGCTGCGGATTCGAGTGAAACACGCGTTCGACTTGTTCCAGAGGAGCCAATGCGCATGAAGAAACTTCAAGTCGGAATCATCGGCGCCGGAGGAATTGCATCGAAGTTGCATCTCCCGGAGATGGCGACAGTCGAGGGGGCTGAGGTTGTTGTGGTCAGTGGGCGGAAGGAGTCGAGGCTGAAGACTCTGTGCCGCAAGTTCGGCGTGTCGCGGTGGACACATTCGTACGAAGACGTGCTGGGCGATCCCGCGATTGATGCGGTGATCATTGCGTTGCCGCATCCGTTGCACGTCAAGTACGGGTTGATGGCGCTCGCGGCCGGCAAGCACGTGCACATGCAGAAGCCGCTCAGCACATCGCTCGATGAGGCGGATCAGTTCGTTCGAGCCGCGGAACAGACGGATCGGACGGTGCTGGCGTTGCCGTTCGTGGCGAGGCCGCATCTGCTTGCCGCGCGAGAACTGATCACGGCGGGCCGCATCGGGACGGTCTCTTCGGCCCATGCGCGGTTCAGTCACGGCGGACCGGAGGTCTACTATGCGACGATTCAGCAGATTCTCGAAGAGGAAGCGGACGACGATCTGTGGTTCTTTGATGCAAAGCAGGCAGACGTCGGGGCGCTGTTCGATATGGGCGTGTACGCCATCGCCACGCTGGTGACGATTCTCGGTTCGGTCACGCACGTCACCTGTCGTACCCGTACGGTCGCCAAGCCGACGACGCTCGAAGACACGGCGTCACTGATCCTCGACTTCGAGTGCGGCGCCCTCGGCACAGCAGAAACCGGCTGGTGCGATGGGGCGAAGACGTATGCGTTTTCGATTCATGGCGCCGAGGGGAAACTCGTCAATCCGAGTCTTACGGACCGGTTGTTCCTTTACCGTCCGACGACGCTGGTCGACGAGGATGCCGGGCTGAGTGAAGCGCCGGTCGACACGTCGGAGTGGCCGAACATCCACTCCCATCAGCACTGGGTGGACTGCATCCGCGCCGGGACGCAGCCGCCGTTTTCGAATACGCGCACGGCCCGCCACGTGACGGAAATCATGCTCCGCGCCCTCGAGTCGGCACGTGTGGGGCGGACGATCGAAGTTGACAGCCGCATCGATTTCGAGTGAACCAGTCCGGTGAGATCCTCTTGACGTCGGAGCACGCGCTCCGAAGACGGGTTCGGTCTCACGGCATTCGGACCCCGGTGGTGACCGTTTGCCTGTCCCAAGCCGACGGCTTCGCCGTTGGCCGAACGTGATTTCGCGTGTCGACACGGTCCAATGTTCACCCGCAGTTGTCCAAGGGAAGAGCCGTCGGTTGGGGGCGTTGGCCGGCCAGGTGGACCATGCGCACGAGACCTTCGCTGGCACAAATAAGGATCGGCGCCAACAGCGGCATAAGGAAGCGTTCGCCGGCGGCGATGGGGACGTACCAGGCGAACAGGGTGACGAACAGTACGGTCCACAGGCCCAGCAACAGGTGTTCGCTCCGTGGCCGCGCGAGGATGCCGATCAGGGCGAGGACGGCGAGCGGCAGACCGAACAGCACGCGGCTGTCATCGAGCGGGCAGGGGCCCAGCATCCGCAGCAGCATGAATGTCTCCCACACGAGACCGGATCCTTCTCGCTCGATCATCGCGGCCACCGTGTGTGACTCCCAGTACTGTTGTGCCGCTTCGTCCAGCGTGAGCCGCTGCGACAACTCGACGGGCTGCTCGAACTCGTCGACGAACAGCAGCCAGTTGTTCACGTTGTAGGTCGCCTTGCCGTACATCCGCATGTTGCGGACGAGCAGGGGGGACGTGACGATGGCCCATCCTGCGACGATCATCGTGAGGGAGACGGCCAGCCTGAGCATGGTCCGCCGATATGCGGGTACGGTGGAGAGCACTTCTGAGGATGTGGACTCA
>JAHBXU010000207.1 GCA_019636315.1 Planctomycetaceae bacterium
GAAACCACGTGTTGTTTGACACCGAAACGGACGAGCTCAGCACTCGACGTAATGCCCAGTTCCTTCATCATCGTATACTTATGAAAGGCGACCGTGCGCGGCGTGATGTGGAGGATCCGGCCGATCTCCTTCATCTTGTAGCCTTCCGCCAGCAGTTGGAGCACTTCGCGCTGTCGAGGACTGAGCGAGTCCAGATCGCGGGCCGGGCTGCGGTCCTGCAGACAGTTTTCCAGAAGCTCTTTCGCCACGAGCGGCGTCACATAACTCCTGCCGCGCATGGCTTCGTCGACGGCCTGCAACAACTCAGATGCGGCCGAGTTTTTCAGGAGGTAACCGGACGCCCCGGCACGAAAGGCTTCTCGCGCGAGGTCAGGATCTTCGCTCACGGTCAGAAAGATCACCTTAATGTCCGGAGCGAGGAGCTGAAGACGCCGAGCCGCTTCCAGTCCGTTCAGGAGCGGCATCCCGATATCGAGCACGACCAGATCGGGCCGAAGTGCCTCTGCCAGTTCCAGGAGCGCACGGCCATCCGCTGCCTGTCCCACGACATTGCAGGCCGGTTCCAGCAGTCGCGCCAACGCTTCGCGCATCATGCGATGATCGTCGGCCAACAGCACGCGGGGGGGACACATGCACAGACCTTTCCACTTCAATCAATGAGCCGCGTTATGGAACCGCCACCAATTCGACTTTCAACTCTCTGTCCGGAGGAACGATGAACGGCAGAGGGGTTCGCACATCGAGCCGTGTTCCCTCTGACAGGCTCGACTCAATTGTGAGTTCGCCGCCCACAAGTCGTAATCGTTCGCGCATGCTGATGAAACCCAGCCCCGACTGACTATTTGCGTTCTGCACAAAGCCGACGCCGCGGTCGGCAATGCTCAACCGAATGCCGTCTGCATCGGCCGTGATCTGGACCAGCGCCCCGGCGGCTCGACTATGCTTGATGACGTTGCGCAGGGCCTCCTGGACAATCCGGTAAAGACAGAGGGCCGTTTCCGAGGGAATCGCATCCGGCAGAGGATCGGCTATAAAGCGAATATCCAACTCATGGCTATGGGCGACTTCGTGGCACAAGCTCCGAATCGCCGTGACCAGTCCCAACTGTTCGAGCTTCAGGGGATGCAACTCGTGGGAAAGGTCGTGTATGGACGTCGACAGGTCTCGCACTTGATCCGAAAGTTCACTCATCCGCCGTCGCACTTCCCCCATTGATTCGGGAGGCTTCTGGCGAATGAGATCGAGTTCGACCGAGAGCAGCGCCAGTCGTTGATTGAAGTCGTCATGCAACTCGCGAGCGATGCGGCGACGTTCATTTTCCTGCGCTCCGATCAGGCTGTTGGAAAGCTGTTGCAGATCGCGTTGACTCATCCGGACGTTTGCCTCGGCGCGACGACGGAGCGTGCGTTGAACCAGAAGGCCGACAATCAGCAGCGTTTGCAGGCAGCACAGTGCGACAGTACCGGCGATCCACCACTTGTAGGCTTTCCAGAACTCCGGCTCACGATGCCGAATTGTACTGCCGTCCGGAAGGCTCGCCTCGCGAATTCTCCAGCGCTGCAACTGACGGTGGTCAAACATGTCCGTATTGGAGCTGACCTCTTGAACGCCGATCTGCTCCGGACTCTCGCCGGCCATGATTCGCTGCGCCAGGTGGGCGGCATTTCTCCCTTCCTGTTCAAAGCTGAACACGCGGCCGCCCACGATGCCGCGGCCGACATACGTGTCGACATGGCCATAGATGGGGACGTGCGAACTCTCAGCAAGCGTTTCCAAAACGTGGGCCGGAACCAACGTTCGTCCCGTGCCGTCATTGAACACATGCAGATAGTAAATGACGGACTCTTGAGGCAGTTGGGCGACTTCGTCCCTCAACTTGTCCAATGGCAGCCCGCTCAGATAACGGAAATCCCGTGAATCTTCATAATGCTGGAAGGCCGCACGCGCACGCCGTTCCCACGCCATATCCATGGGCGCGCTCCCCGCGATGACCGCCACGCTAGTGGTTTTTGGATGAAGGCGCAGCGCCAAATCGAGCGTGGCTTCCAAATCGAACTTGACTGGGACGCCGATGACGTCGGGTGGCAGGCGGCGCGTTTGAACTTCCTGTTGATCCACCGCACAGAAGACCACCGGCGCCCCGGCAAAAATCCCGCGGTGTTCCAGGAGGAAATCCAAGGCGGGCGACATGCCCGCGATGACGACGTCGACGCGGCGACCGGCATATTTCCTGGTCAGATAGTCCCGCTGAAGATCGCTCCCGGCCTTGCCCGCCGGAGAGGAACAATCGAGGTATTCGTTGTGGATCTCGACATGCGCGGACGATTCCTCGGCGAACACGGCCCGGATGCTCTGGTCCACGACGAAATTTCCAGGGCTCCCATCGTTATTCTGAGGGTAAAGCACGACGATGAGCCGCGGTTCTGGCCGGGCCTCTTCCGCCGCCGCAACGGTGACGGCCAACATCAGGCCGACCGTTGTCCAGACGGACTGCAACACAGCGAAACGCCAGCTTCGTGGATCGTCCAGCATGCGACCCGCTCCAGGGCCAGACCTGCGTCGCTGTGTTGAAATGATTGCCAATGACTGTACCAGTCAGGAGGGACGAGCTGATGCCGTCCTCGACAGGGAACCGGGTGTTGATTCTATCGCAAGCCCCCGGTGATTGCGCTGCTCACGGTGATCACGACCTGTCGTTTTTTCCGGCACGGACCTGTCAATTCTATCAGTCCCACGAAACATACGTTTTCTCTAATCTGACTTTCGAATCCAGACTGCCGCAGTCAACGGGTGGAGAATGTGAGAGCTTGCCCGGCTTTCCTCGTTGGGCCGCATGTCGTGTGATCGCGACAGTGCGTTGACGTCGCAGAGCACTCGACACGCTGGCCGCAAGAAGGACTCAACAAACAATCACCGATTGTGCGTCTGGGAGGAGCACCGAGTAAAGAGCAAACCGTGCGACGTGAGCGGTCGTGCGCCATATCGCACATGTGCCGCTGCATCAAATATCACGGGGACCTGCCGTGGTCGGTCGCGGCGCTGTCTTCAAGGTCTTGAGGACGATGACGACTGGCCCGTTCTGAAAATCCGTGGCTTGGCGCAACGATTGCCAGTCAATGCCGAAATTCGAGTCCGAACGACAATGAGAAGGAACGCGGACATGTCTCAACGAACACTGCGGCGCATGATCATTGCCGGTGGAGTGGTGCTGGTCCTGGCGGCAATGAACTGGCGATCCGGCCAGAGCCAGACGCTGACGGGGAAAAGGAACGGGACAAGCGATACGCGATCGGAGCGCAATCTCACAGGCGCTTCGACGACGGATCAAGCCGCCGATCAGGAGGCGATTCGAGCGAACATCGCGCGGTTCGAAGAAGCGTACAATGCCCGTGACGCCCAGGCCATCGCGGCTCTCTTCACGGCAAATGGGCGAATCATCGACAAAGACGGCCGGCAATCCGAAGGGCGTGAAGCGATCGCCCAGGTGTTCACCAACGTGTTCGCGGCAGCGCCCGAGAACCGGATCGAAGTCTATGTCGATTCGATTGAGTTTCTCGATGCCGGTCTCGCCATCGAAACAGGGACGACAAAAGAGTTGCCCCCCACCGACGAATCTCCTGCGTACGACCGGTACACCGTGGTGCATGTCAAACGCGATGGACAGTGGCAGATGGCCCTGGCCCGTGACGAAGAGGGCCCGCCGCCTTCTGCTCATGAGCGTCTGCAACCGCTCGCATGGCTCGTCGGTGAATGGATCGATGACGATGGGAGTTCAGTCGTCGCATCGACCTGTCGATGGAGTGACGACGGCAATTTTCTCCTGCAGGAGTTCAAACTTGAGCTTCACGGCGACGAGGCGATGAACGTGTCGCAAAGAATTGGTTGGGATCCGATTGCCAAGTGCATTCGTTCGTGGGTATTCGATTCGGAGGGAGGCTTTGGCCAAAGCATGTGGTCTCCCAGCGACAACGGCTGGGTGATCAAGGCGACAGGAGTGCGGCCGGATGGGACGACGGGCTCTGCGACCAACCGCCTCGTACTGACCGGAGGCGACAGCTATGTCTGGGAAACATCGGATCGAGTTGTCGCGGGCGAGCCACAACCGTCCATGCAAGTCAAGATCGTTCGCAAGCCGCCGGAACCGGCAAACTGACGCAAAATCGGTTCCCCCATGAGCGAACGCCCAAGTCAGGAGAAACGCGATGAGTAAACGAGCCTGGATGACCCTGGGAATGGCCGTGCTGCTTCTCGGTGCTGTCCGAGATGGAAACGCCGGCCGCGGCGGTGGTTTCGGCGGCGGTGGTCGTGGAGGGGGCGGTGGATTCGGCGGCGGGGGCGGCGCTCGGATGGGAGGCGGTGGCGGATTCAGCGGAGGCGCGCGGCCCAGCGGCGGGATCAGCGGCGGAGGCGCACGCCCGAGTTATGGTGGTGGGGGTTCGCGCACGCCGTCGTTCAGTTCTCCTGGCGGAAGTCGTCCGAGCCAGTTGCCCAGCACGCGACCGGCAACGGGGAGTCGGCCAGCACAACTGCCCAGCGGCCGTCCTGGCGCCGGCGCCAGCCCGTCTCAGTTGCCTGGCGGACGTCCCGGTGTGGCTGGTGGAACGCCGAGTCTCACTCCGGGAAGCCGACCGCAAATTGGCAATCGCCCTTCGCAACTCCCGGCGGGAGGAAGTCGTCCAGACCTCGGCACGCGCCCCTCGCAACTTCCGGCAGGAGGTACCCGCCCCGGGGGTGGTGCTCGTCCTCCCATTGCTTCGTTGCCGTCGACGCGGCCTGACGTAGGGGGTCGGCCGGGGACGGGCGGGCGGCCGGGCATTTCGACGTTGCCCGCTGTCGGCGCCGGAATTGGTGCGGGCGCCGCGCTCGGAAACCGCGTCGGTGAGCGGCCGTCCACACTGCCCGGTCTGGGTGATCGCAGACCGGGGGCGAGCCAACTCCCGGCCGATCGCACGCCGCAGCAGCGACGCGATGCGCTTCAGGACCGGTTATCCGGAGAGAGCCGACTCGACGGTGCGGAACGTCCTGGTCAGTTGCCCAACCGCGACTGGGATCAGGTCCGCAACGACTGGCAGCAGAACCGGGATGACATTCGCGAGGACTGGCAGCAGCATCGTGACGAAGCCCGCAACGACTGGCAGAACTGGTTCGACGACCACTACGGTTGGTACGGCGGCTGGTATGGTGGATATGCCCCCGGTTATTGGGGCCGCTGGGACTATCTTTGGGACAACTATCCGGTCGCTGCCGCAGTCGGACTCACGTGGTGGGGCGTCAACGCCCTCAGCTACGGATTCGGGTACTCCGATTACGTCAACCCGTACTATACGGAGTCCATGTCGTACGACTATTCGCAACCCGTCATCACCATGCCGGTGGAGACGGCCTATGCGGCATCGGCAGCAACGCCGGCGGCGACGTCCGAATTGCCGCCCGGGGTCTCACAAAATGCCATCGATACGTTCGATCAGGCGCGGAGACAGTTTCTCGCCGGACAATACGAACAGGCGCTCCAGTTGACGGACAGCGCCATTCGCGAAATGCCACGCGACGCCGTCCTCCACGAATTCCGCTCGCTCGTGTTATTCGCCCTGCAGAGGTACTCGGAGTCGGCGGCCGCCATTCATGCAGTGCTTGACGTCGGCCCGGGTTGGGACTGGAAAACGCTGAGCGAACTGTATCCCTCGACCGACATCTACACGACGCAGCTTCGCGCGCTGGAACAAGCCTGCGAAAGCGCGCCCGACGCGGCGGATCAGTTCTTCCTGTTGGGCTACCACTACCTGACGTGCGGACATCAGGAAGCGGCCATCCGCATGTTTCGCCGCGCGTCCGAATTGCAACCCAAGGACACGGTTGCCGCGGCTCTCGTGGCGAGTCTTTCGCCGCGCGAGACACAGTCATCCCCGCCCACGGCGGCAAGTGATACGCCAAAGCCGGTTCCCTCAACAGACGTCGTGGGAGCCTGGACAGCGTCCGGGCCGGATTCGTCGACGTTCTCAATGACGCTCCGCGAGGACGGCACGTTCACCTGGCTGTTTGAGCGAGGCGTTCGCAAGCAAAAATCGGACGGCGTCTACACGGTGGAAGGCAACGTGTTGGCGATGGAGCCGGACAGCGGCGGCGTGATGCTGGCCGAACTCACTCTCAAGGGGACCAACGATCTGCATTTCAAGATGGTCGGGGGCGTCAATGACGATCCGGGATTGGACTTTCGGCGCACCGCAACCCGCTGAAGAACGGCAACGCTCCCAGTGTGACGGTCATTCGATAGGATAGCCAAACGCGAAGCAGCGCCGCGTCCCGCATCGGACGACGACGGACCACAGAACCAAGAACTTCCTCTCTCCATTTCAACGGTAAGGAGTAACTGATGGCCACGGCAGCGACGGAACTCCAGGCCAAGCGTAAAGCCGAGAAGATGGACGGCAAGTTATCAGCGAAACGGCCGCTGTCGGCAGAGGAATTACGGAAGCTGGACGCGTACTGGCGGGCCTCCAACTATCTCTCTGTGGGGCAGATTTACCTGCTGGACAACCCACTTCTGCGGGAACCGCTCAAACGCGAGCACATCAAGCCGCGGCTGCTGGGGCATTGGGGAACGTCGCCCGGGCTCAACATGCTGTATGTGCATCTCAACCGCGTCATTAAGCGGGATGAGTTGAACATGATCTACATTATCGGTCCGGGGCATGGCGGACCGTCGCTCGTGGCCCACGCGTATCTCGAAGGCACGTACAGCGAGGTGTATCCCAACATCGGTCAGGATGTTCCCGGAATCAAGCGGCTGTTTAAACAGTTCAGTTTTCCGGGCGGCATCCCCAGCCATGTCGCCCCGGAGACGCCGGGCAGCATCCATGAAGGGGGCGAACTCGGGTACGCGCTCAGTCATGCCTATGGGGCGGTATTTGATAACCCGAATCTGATTGCCGCCTGCATTGTGGGGGACGGCGAGGCGGAGACCGGGCC
>JAHBXU010000208.1 GCA_019636315.1 Planctomycetaceae bacterium
TTTTGCTGCGGAAAGTAAGGGTGCTGTGACGCCCAAGCGGGTTGCGGCCGTTGTTACGGAGTACCGGCACAACTCGCATGCCGACGTCATCCTGACGAAGATTATGGAAGGCTGGAAGCATGATGGCGGCCCAGGTCCGAAACTCGAACTCGCGGGCGCCTACTTCGATCAGTTCCCGGATGCTGACATGGCACGCGAGATGTGCGGCAAGCACAACGTGCCCATTTTTGACACGATTGAAAAGGCCATCACACTCGGCGGGGACGACATTGCGGTCGACGGCGTCATCAGCATCGGTGAGCACGGGAAGTACCCGTACAACGAGAAGCGGCAGCACCTCTACCCGCGACTGCGTTTTTTCAATGAGATCGCCGACTGCTTCGAGAAGCATGGGCGCGTCGTGCCCGTCTTCAACGACAAACACCTCAGCACGGTCTGGGACGAATCGCTCGAAATTTACAATCGGGCCCGGGCCCTGAAGATCCCGTTCATGGCCGGATCGTCCATTCCGGTGGCCTATCGTAAGCCGGCCGTTTCCATCCCGATGAACTGTGAGATCGAAGCGGTCGTCGGCGTCGGATACAGCGACTTCGATGCGTACGGGTACCACGCACTGGAGTTCACGCAATGTTTCACCGAACGTCGCCGCGGCGCGGAGACGGGCGTCGAATGGGTCGAATGCCTGCAGGGCGAGCGGATGTGGGAGCCGATCGATAAGGGGCTCGTCAGCCTGGAGCTGCTCGAAGCCGCACTCAAGGTGGTCCCGACCCAGCCCAACGTCGAAATGCGATCCCTCAAGGGGGATGACGTGGCCTTGTTCCTGTTTCAGTATCGGGATGGTCTGCTCGGTGCACAGTTCATGCTCAATGGTCTGGCACAGGGCATCGGCGTTGCCGTCAAGGTGAAAGGGCAGTCCGCGCCAGTGGCCAGTTTCGGCGAAGAGCGTCCGGAGCCGCGCTACCCGCACTTCGCGTTTCTGACAAAGGGAATCGAACAATTGGTCCTGTGGGGCAAGCCGGTCTATCCCGTCGAACGAACGCTGCTGACCGGAGGGATCCTCGACCGGGCGATTACCTCCCAGTACGCCGGCGGCAAACGACTCGAAACGCCCGAGCTGGCCATCAGCTACCAACCGGTCGATTATCCCTACGCCCAGGAAATGGACCTGAACGATCCGTATCTGTTTCGCAGCTGATCGCCGCGGGCAGTGAAGGCCTGAGGGCTCGTACCGCGGACTTAAGTCAGACGTTTGTGACGTCGCGATAACTCACTTTCCAAAAGACGATTGCGAAAGGCATTCTCCATGCACCATCTGAATCGGCGCGGCTTTCTCGGAACTTCTTTGGGGGGATTGACGGCGCTGTCTCTGGGGGGGCGGTTGATCGGTGACGACGCGGCGCCCGTGGTCGGCGCTGTCCCGCAGGCTCCCTATGATTCGCTGTTCCTCACCTGGCAGCAGGACCCGACGACGACCGTCACAATCCAATGGGTCGGACCGGAAGTGGGCGCCCAGGTGCCGCTGCAGTTCGCGCCTCACCGTGGGACCATCTGGCAACCGGCTGCCGCAACTCCCCGGCCCTTCCGAGGCACGGATCTGAAAGTGTACCGTTGTGAACTCACGGGGCTTTCGCCGGGCGCGGAGTACAAGTTTCAAGTAGGCCAGCAACCGGCGGTTTACCGGTTCCGCACGATGCCGGCCAAGGCGACTGACGAGTTCTGCTTTGTCTCCGGAGGCGATGCCGTAGTGGGTGAGAATGCGGTTAAGTCCAATGTCATGGCGGCAAAGCAGGAGCCGCATTTTGTGCTCATCGGTGGTGACGTCGCCTATGACAATGGGCGCTCGCCGGAGACTTTTTACAAGTTTCTGCAGAACTACAGCAGCACAATGGTCGACTCTCAGGGCCGACTGATTCCCCTGGTCTGCGCCATCGGCAATCACGAGGTCGACAGAGGGGACACCCCCCCGCGCGAACGGGCGACCAGTTTCCTCTCGGTCTTCGACGGGTTCTTCCCCGAGAAAACGTTCGGCGTGCTGGACTTCGGTGACTATCTGAGCCTCGTCCTGCTTGATACGGGCCATGTCGAACCGATTGGCGGGGAACAGACCGACTGGCTTGCTCAAACACTCAAGGACCGCCAGGACCTTCCCCATGTGATCGTCGCGCACCATGTGCCCTGCTATCCGTCCGTTCGCAATCCGTATGGAGTGGATGGAAAGTTTGGAACAGGTGAAGAACAGCGACAACACTGGTGTCCGTTGTTCGAGCAATACAAGATCGATCTGGCCCTGGAACACCACGACCATGCCTTCAAGCGGACGCATCCACTGACCAACGGACTCTACGACAAGAACGGAGTGCTGTACTTGGGAGATGGCTCCTGGGGCAAACTGCGGGTCCCGAGTACGCCGGAAGAACGCCCCTACCTCGCCAAAACAAGCAGCGCCTACCACGTCAGCCTGCACCGTTTTGAAGGGGATCAGCGATATCACGTCGCACTGGAAGACAGCGGAAAAGTGGCCGATGTCCTCACAACGTTCAGCAAACGTGCATCACGCCGAGGTTGACCGTCGTGTGGACCACGCGAGGGGCGTCGGTCGTTCACCGACTGTGCTCCCCTCGACGTCTCGCTTCCTGAGATCGGAAAGCGGCCTCTCGTGAGGCTCCTGGTCAGTCGCCTGTGGAAGCAGCGCCCGCTGCGTGAATTGACGGAAACAGCCGGTGCATGACGGTCCGTCCGACGGACCCTGCTCCGCGGGGACGACTCCTGAAGGCATCGCATGGTCCGACCCTGTCGACGTTCCTGCGCCGGGGAGCCTGTTCACGTGGTCACGCACACGCGTCATGCACGGCTGTCGCCTGAACCGAACAGCCGTCGCCTGTGTTAACGAGTTTGGCTGATGAACTCGTGGCTTTCCCATTCGCCCCGTCGCATCGACGTGGAGAGTTGTCGGAGGGAACGACTGATGTCATGATCCTGACCAGGTCCGTGATTATGATGCCACATGATGCCATCAATCAGGAAGGTTCCGACAACTTGATATCACCTCTGTCCTCTTTCGCGATGCAGGGGGGCAGGCCATCCCCCACGTCGCGCGGCGTGATCCGTTCCTGGAGCCAGTGATGCACCGACAACGATAACGACGGGATGCGGGGGGATTCCGGAATGCACGATCCATAAATGGAGTTTCCGTTGTCTTCAGCAGCTGCCGCCCTCGCCGTCATAATGGTCAGTGCCGTCTATGCGCTGATCCGATACACGGTCTTTGGTAGTGTCAGCATCACACAGATTCCGATGTACCTCACGAACAAGAGCACGGCCCTGAGCGGGCTCATTCTGCTCGGCTGGTCCTTAAATGCGCGCGATGTTCGGCGACGGAGGGAATTCGGAATCCTGGGATTGAATCTCATCGTGATCCACGTGCTCCTGTCCGTGGGCCTCTTGTCTCCGGCGTACTTCGCCAAGTTTTTTCAGCCGTCGGGGTTGATGACCTGGCAGGCGGAAGCGTCCCTGCTCGCCGGAGTGCTGTCACTTGTCGTGCTGTTCTGGCTGTTTCTGGCGTCCCGGTCACAGACGAAACCGGATCGCACGGTGCAACCGGGGAGTTTGCGTGTCGGTCTGGGGCGCAGCGTCCTTCTGCTCGCAGCCGCCCACGTGGCACTGATGGGGTACGTCGGATGGTTCACACCCGGCGAGTGGCCCGGATGTCTGCCGCCCATCACGTTGCTGGCCTTCGTCTCCGCGCTGATCTTCCTCGTTGCTCGACAATCCAAGCCGGTTTAAGCGCGTCTGGTTGAGCGCCGACCTGGTCGTTTCAGTTGCAGGATCAAGAGGAATAAGGAGACAGGATCTCGTTCGTGTCACACGTTATTAATTGCGTGCAATGGAACCAGCGTTCCTCGAAGCCCCTCCGCGGATTGGCACGCAAAACTGGTGCCTCTGGGACAACCTGGGGTAACTGCCAGCTATGGGGGAATTTTCTCGTTCTTCATTGCCAACGCCCATAGCGTCCGTATATTAGACGGTCTGGGAAACGCTTGCGGTTTCGACAGGCCAGAAATCCGGTCTGAAACGCCACACCTGTTCAGTTGGAGCATCGGCAGGAGTCGGGGAGTGGTAAACGTTCACACCTTGGACTTTCGTGCTGATACGTTGAACACTGCTGACGTTCCCGAACCAACCAGCATGACGTTGGCCGCGTTGGGCGCACTGGGAATGGCGGCCGGATTGCGAAATCGTCGCCGACAACCGACGTCGTAGCTCTCCGTCCAGGACTGTCGCAAGTCGAATAGTCGTCCATGCCATCCGCCGGACCACGAATTGCCGCCTGGCTATTCTGAGTCGGTCCACGATTTCTGGGAGCCTTCGATCCGGAGGGGGCCGGCGATGATTTGGCCGTCGCGGAGGATGAGGTAGGCATCGGCGCCGGCCACGCTGTCCCAGTGGAGCGTCGCGCGGCCTTTCGCTTGCACGTCCGGGGAGGGGAGGGATCGTTCTCCCTGCGGGCTGACGGCGACGATTGAGTAGCGATGCGGGGCATCGCCATCGGTCCGCTCAATGCGCGGGGCGTCCGGCGATCCGACGCGGCGGCTGATCAGATCGCCGCCCCACAACTCGAGGACGCGCGACGGATAGGGCAAGCCGCCGCCGCCATAGCCTCCGCCGCCGAGCGACATCTTCCCCTGTCCGATCGTGGCATCGGTCAGCGGTTCGTCGTGGTGCGGGCGGAACGTTTGAAAGCGCAGGCGCCCGGGATGGTTCCCGCCGCTCCATTCGTGGGCCGGCACTTCGCTATATTCCAGACCTTCCCCCTGGATGAGGGCCATCTGCCGCCACGCGCCGTCGATCCAGCTGTTCCAGGAGATGTGTCCGGGCGCGCGGTGCAGTGAGCCATCGGTGTTGGCGCTGTGAAACCGCGTGTCGAACGGGTCATCGATTTCACATTGGATGAGCCGTCCGCGAACCCAGAGGCCGGATTGCCCCGGTCCGCCCCCGCGGACAAAGATCCCACGGGGAATCATCTGCTCCTCGAATCCCTTCTCCCAGGTCTCCCCGGTGTCGGACACGATCAATTCTCCGCGCACGATGAGTCGGCCAACTTCCAGCTCATCGATCCGTTGCGGCGTCGCTTGCGTCACGCCGACCGCTGTCGCCGCCGAAAGAATGGCCGTGATCAAATGGCTCTTCATGGGATCACCTCGGGCGTTCATTGAGGAGGACGGAACAAAAAACCCTTCTCACGGCGTCGCGGAGAGTCGGGCCGCCAGGCGGATGGCGGCGATCATTCCAGCCGAGTCGGCCTGGAACTTGTCGGCAATGTCGAAGGCCGTGCCGTGACTTGGGCTGGTGCGGACGATCGGCAGGCCAAGCGTGACGTTTACCGCCCGCCCGAATGCGATGAGCTTGAGCGCGATATGTCCCTGATCGTGGTACATGGCGACCACGCCGTCGAATTCTCCGTCGACGGCCCGCTTGAGGAGTGTATCAGCCGGCAGCGGCCCCTGGGCAAGCACTCCCCGATGATGAATGGTCTCTACGGCGGGCCGGATCAATTCCTCTTCCTCCCGACCAAACAGCCCGTCCTCACCGGCATGCGGATTCAGTGCGCAGACGCCGATGCGCGGCTCCGGACAACCGATGCGGCGAAGGAAACTGTTGGTGAGCGTGATTGTCTCAGTAATTCTCTCTGCGGAGAGGAGGCCCGGAACGCTGGCGATCGACGTATGGAGCGTGGTGTGGGCGACGGCCAGTCCGTGGGGGCCGCGGACGACGTCGCCGACCGGCAGATAGAGCATCATGGCGAACTCGCGCACGCCGCAACGTTCGGCCAGAATCTCCGTGTGTCCCGGATAGTCGTGTCCGGCCAGATGGAGCGCGTACTTGCTGAGCGGGGCGGTGACGATCCCCTGGACGTCGCCCGCCAGAGCCATGTCGATGGCAGTGGCGAGGCATTGAAAGGCCGCCTCCCCTGCTCGTGCGTCGAGCGTGCCGCGTCGGACCAATTCAAGGCCCGGCGTGTTGATCTGCACATGCTCCACACCGAGATCGCGTTCCAGGTCGACAAGCTGTGGAAGGTTGAGCTGTGCGGCCGCACGGTTGAAGGTCGGTCCGTCACCAATGATGACCGGGCGGCAACAGCCGAGGACTGAATCGTCGGCCAGGGCGCGGACGACCACTTCGGGACCGATGCCGGCGACATCACCCAGCGTGATCGCCAGACGTGGAAGCGAGGAACCGTTCACGGGAAACACTCCGCTTGGGCGAGGGGCGTCCCGGATTTGTCCTTCGCGGAGAGAATGGGGGCGTCGGTCAGCGGCCAGTTGATGCCGATATCCGGATCGTTCCAGGACAATGTCCGTTCATGCTCAGGGAAGTAGAAGTCGGTGCATTTATAAAGGACGTCGGCGACTTCGCTCAGGACGCAGAAGCCGTGGGCAAAACCCTCCGGCACATACAGCGTGAGCCGGTTGTCTTCACTGAGGCGCTCGCCGACCCAGCGGCCAAACGTCGGCGAGCTGCGACGGAGATCAACGGCCACGTCGAAGATCTCGCCTTTGACGACCGAGACGAATTTTCCCTGCGGATGCTGAATCTGATAGTGCAACCCGCGCAGAATGCCCTGCTGGGAACGAGACAGGTTGTCCTGGACGAAACGGACCTCCAGGCCGGCGTCCGCCAGCTTGCGCTGGTGATACGTCTCCATGAAGAATCCACGGTGATCGCCGTGGACGACCGGTTCGATGAGCAATACGTCCGGAAGTCGAGTCGGGATAATATTCACTTCAGCGTCCGAGCGAGGAATTCCAGTTCAGAGAGTGTCAATTCGAGAGTTCGGCCCAGGGGCCGTGTGCCGCTTGGAAATCACAGGGGCGGGGGAAAGTCGGGACGCCTCAACAAGGGACAGCCAACTGGCGATTCGGGGTATTGCCTTCCTCTGCTGCGGAGTCCATCCGACGTGCAAC
>JAHBXU010000209.1 GCA_019636315.1 Planctomycetaceae bacterium
CCTTATGCGAACCTGCGCATCGGCGGTCTGTTTGCGGCGGCAGACGGTACGCACCTGGAATGCATTCGCCGCAAAGGGCGTACAAACACGCTACGGGGGGCTGACGACGTCAGGGTCTGCGACGAATCGCGGCTGTTACAACTGCTCGGCGGCATGGATGAGAAGACCTATACGCAGCGGTTCGGCATCGACTATCCCGAACTTCGTCGCGGCGGCGAGGCCATTGTCCAGGGGAGTGGCGATCTGGGGGAAATTCTGTTCGCCGCGGGCGCAGGTGTCGCCGACATCAGGGCCATCCAAAAACAAATCGACGCGGACGCGGACGCATTGTTCACACCACGGGGAACGACACGGCGAATTGGCCAGTCCCTGTCGGAGTTGGACAGGATTCGCAAGGAGATCCGCGACGCGCAAGCGTCCACGGCGCAATGGGACGAACAGGACCGAGAGCTGCGCAAAGCAGAGAAACGCCAGCGGGAGATCGACGGCGAACTGACGCAGAAGCGCATCGAACGCAATCGCCTCGACCGGATCGGTCAATCACTCCCGTTGATCAGCAGATTGCGACTCCTCCGCGAAGCGTGGGCCGGCGTCGCCACCGCCCGACTGCTCCCCGAGAGCTTCGAAGCCGATCGGCGGGAACTGTTGACAACCCTGTCGACCGCAATACGGGATGAAAGCAGGGCCCGTCAGGAGATCGAACGGCTCGAAAGCGAACTACGCTCCGTCAACGTCCCCACCGGTTTGCTGGAGCACCGCCTCGCGGTCTCCACGGTGAGCACTGAATTCGGGAGTTACCAGAAAGCCGCCAAGGATCGTCCCGGTCTCATTGCCGATCGGGATGCCGCGCTCAAAAATGCCGAGGAGCGCTGTCGCGAACTCAGCCAGCCGACCACCCTCGAAGAGGCGGCCTCGCTTTGTCTGCCGAGAGGGCAACGGCGGAGAATTCAGGAGCTGGCCGGAGACTGCAAAGCTCTGATCGAGATGCAGTCTTCCCATGAAGCGGCGCTGCAGGAACTCGACAGAAAAATTCGCCAAACCGAAGACGCACTCGCCGGATGTCCGCAACGGCAGGATCTTTCGGAACTCGACCGAACTGTACGTCAGGTTCAGAAGTCGGGTGATCTGGACGCACAATTGAGCGACGACCGGGCGGAGATCGAACGGCTCCGCGAACAGGCACGCGTCGCTCGGGCGCGACTAACGCTGTACGACGGAACCCTGGAAGACCTGGAAACACTGCCGCTCCCTTCTGTGGAGACGATTGATCGGTTTGAAAACGATCTGGCCGAAGCGGATCGAGAATTGCGCCGGTGCCAGGAGAAGGTCGAAGAACTCAGCAGCAGGCGGCAAAATCTGCAGTCCCGCCTCGAAGCACTTTGCCTGGCCGGAGAAGTTCCAACAGAAGCGGAGCTGGCGGCGGTGAGACGCCAAAGGAACACCGGCTGGGAACTCGTCCTGCAGGTCTGGCAGGAAGGTCTGAGCAACGATGCTCCGGCGGTCATCGCCTTCGTTGACGAGTTGGCGCCGGGTGGCGATCTGAAGACGGGATTTCGCGCGAGCCTCGACCGAGCGGACAGTATCGCCGACCGTCTACGCCGCGAGGCGGACCGCGTTGTCGAACGAGCCAAGCTCACGGCCGATCTCCAACACGCTGAACATCATCTTCAGGCATTCCTTGATGGTCGAGGGGAGGCTTTGAAGCACAGGGAGGAACTCGGCACGGCGTGGAAGTCGCAGTGGAGTCCGGCTCGTATTGATCCGCTCACGCCGCGCGAAATGCGATCGTGGCGGACCCAGCAGCAGGCGCTGGTCGGCCTCGCAACGGAGATGCGGGAACGGGAAGCCGATCTCCAGCGCCTGATCACCCGGAGGGACGCGTTCCGCAGTGATCTCCACCAATGCCTCGAAGCCCTGGGACGGCCGGCCAGCGGCGAACCATCATCGCTTTCCCAGACTCTGGACGACTGCCAGGAGATTGCCGGGAAGATTCGACTGGAGAACCAGACGCGCGAACGATTGGAGCAGGAACAGGACAAACTCCGGGGGCAGAGGCCGAGTGCCGAGCGCGAGGCCGACGAAGCCCGGGAGCGCCTCGACGCATGGCGAGCGCAGTGGGCCGATGCCGTCACAGTCCTCGGACTCGGCCGTGAGGCCACTCCCACCGAAGCAAACACCGTGATTGAGACGATCGACGAACTGCTGCAGTTGCTCGACGAAGCGGCCAAACTCGAGGTACGAATCCGCGGCATTGATGAGGACGCGGATCAGTTCCAGAAATCCGTCCGCAACCTGCTCGAACAAGTTGCACCAGACTTGCTCGACACGCTGGCCCAATCGGTCAACCAGTCCGTCGATGACCTTGTCGACCGACTCAATCGCGCAATGAAAGACCAGACCAAGGTCGATGGTTGGCAAGAACAACTGCAAGGCCTGCGCACCTCGCGACGCGACGCAACCGCCCGCAGAGAGGAATCGCAGCAAGCACTCGACGCGCTCTGCACGCAGGCCGGCTGTCAGTCGCCGGAGGAACTCCCACACGCCGAGGAAAAGAGCACATCGCGCCGTCAAATTGAATCGGACCTGCAAGGAATCGAAGAACGCCTCCACGAATTGGCGTCCGGCATGCCGCTCGAAGAATGGATCACAGCCGCGGAAAAAGTCGACGCGGATCGGATCCAAGTGGACCTTGCCGGCATCGACGAAGCAATCCACGCCCTGGAAGAAGAGAAGAAAGGCGTCTCAGAGTCCATCGGCGAACATCGCACCAAGCTCGAACTCATGAACGGCGGCGGCCGCGCAGCAGAGGCACAAATTCAGGCAGAATGCCTGCTCGCATCCATACGCCGGGACGCGGAGGATTACATTCGCAAACGACTTGCATCGACGGTTTTGACGCGGGCGATCGACCGCTTTCGCGAATCGAGCCAGGGCCCCGTGCTGACGCGTGCCGCAGAGCTGTTCTCCATGCTCACGCGGGGATCATTCTCCGGTCTCCGTGCCGACTCGGACGATGGCGACAAGCTGGTTCTGGTCGGCGTGCGGCCCGGGGGGCAGACAGTCACCGTCGCGGGCATGAGCGACGGCACGTGTGACCAGATCTACCTGTCGCTGCGCATCGCATTGTTGGAGTCGTCCTTGAATGGCCGCGAGCCGCTGCCGTTTATCGTGGACGATGTCCTGATCAAGTTCGACAACGAGCGCACTGCGGCAGCACTGAAGGTGTTGTCGCAACTGTCGCAGACAACTCAGGTCATTCTGTTCACACACCACGAGCACCTGGTGCAAATTGCCCAGGACACGCTTGCCGACGACGAGTGGCACGTCGTTCGACTTTAGCCATCATCTCCGACGTCGCTGCTCTATTTCGATTCGCGAAGTCGCAGACGAGCGGCGACGAGTCGGTGGTCCGACCCGTCCGTGCGGCCGATCCAGCAGCGTTCGACCGCCCAGTGACTGTTGCAGAGGATGTGATCGATCCGCAGCCAGGGGGTATTACTTGGCCAGCGACGAAAGTGGTTGCAGGGGGATGTGTACCCGTATCCCCAGCCGGCCACATCGAAGGCGCTCGTCAGACTTCGCCAATGCTGCTGAAACATGGTGCTGGAGGTCGGCATATTGAAGTCTCCCACGACCAGCAGCGGAACGTCCTCGCCCTGTTGCATGGCGAAAGTGCGCGTCACCTTCGCTTCTTTTGAACGCAGAACCTGACGCGCTTGTAGCCGCGCGACTCCGGCTCCCGTCACCAGAGAATCGACACGCAACTCGGCGAGTCCGTGCCGCGCCGTGGTCTGATGCACATCGCACACAAGAAACGGTCCGGCCGGTCCCTCGATTTCACACAGGATGGCGGTTGCTCGTCGAAAGGCATCGGCGCGGCAGATGTCGCGCAGGTGGACCGGATACCTGGCCGCAATCAGATACTCTCCCCGATGAACCAGCGACAAACCTTCCAGGAACGGCATGAGGATTTCATAGCCATAGGACGCCTCTTGAAACACCAGGACGTCGGGATCAGTGGCCTTGATCTCTTCAATGATCTTCGTCAGGTCGGCCTTGCCCCCCTGGAGGTTGCACGTGACAACCGTCAGCAAGGGACCCGCACCTGACGTCGTCCCCGCGGCCCAGGGGATGCGCAGTCCCATGATCGGCCCCAGCACGATCACCAGCGACAGCAGATTGATCCAGATCCATCGGCGGCGAATCAACAGGCAGATGACCATCAGCAGCAGTGACGGCGCCGCATAGGGCGCCCGCGGCAAGTAAGTGAGCGCCGTGCTGAACCACCACTGTTCGGAAATGAGGCCGAGCAGAACAAGAAGTGTGATCACGGCCAGCAGGTTCATGACCGAGGCGAACGCGACCAGCCGCTGAAACATCCTGCGAATCGTGGACGTCGCCTGAGGCGACACGCCGGAACCGCCTGCTGCAACTGCATTCGGGGGATTCTGTGCGAACAGTGGGGCGAACATGAACACTCGAATTCAAACTCGCGCACCGAACGATCCGTGCGTCGGCGAAGACGGCGGCGGCGATCCTGTCCCCGTCGAGGTTCGGTTCGTCAGGTGGAACATCGGCGGAGGGATTCGGAAATCGTCTTCGGAAGCGGCCGGGTTCTGCATTTCAGGACCAGCGCGGAACTCGTGCGGCCTCTCGGAGGTGACGGCGAGTCCCCCGCAGTATGGCAAGCTGGCCGGCGACAGCAAAGACCGAATTCAGAAATCCTCAACCGAGACGCGCGCGCGATCGCTCCCTTACGTGTCTTGAAGAATCGCCCGCTTTCGGCGGCGACGGCGGGCGGAATGCGCCCAACTGTCGCCGGCTTCCGCCTCGACGAAAATCGAACCGGCCAGGATGCGATAGAAGAGCAGCAGAACCAGCGCCCCACCTGTCGCGGCACAGAATCCGATGATGCTGATCGGTTCCACGCGCGCACCGCTGCGAAAAAACATCACGCTGCCACAGCCGATCACGCAACCCACAATGCCCATCAGCAGCGTGCCGAGCGCGCCGCCGGGATCGCGGCCCGGCATAATGCCCTTCGCCGTCAGGCCGACAATTGTGCCAAAGCCGACCCACATCAGAAACTCGTTGACCGCCGCCCTGACCGCTTCCATGAACTGGGCATCCATGCCGTGCTCCTTGCCAGCTTTTGTCGGGCGTCTACAACGAGACATGTCGCAGAGGCGTGCAGGGCTCCCTGGGGACCCCGCGCTCACACACTCTCGACGAACTCAGGACGTCCACGCGCCCGACTACGGGCGTTATCGCCTGTTCTGCCTGCAAACTTTGGCACGCAACGCACGACTTGCGAAGGGTTCCTGACCGTCAAGGTCCTCCTGTCCCGCAAGGTCAACATCCCGACCTGCTCAAGGCCCGTGTCCTTCAGCAGCCTCCGCCGACGGATGCAACAAAATGCACCTCGCTGTTCGGCCCCACCGACTGCATCAGGCCGAGATCACTGATTCGCGAATCCACAGCGACGGCGAGACCCGGCTTCAAGCGGTTTCCCTCGCAGAGGCGGTCCTTCAGCCCCGGCAGCCTCTCCTCCAGCCGGTCGACGAGTTCACGGATCGTGGTCCCTTCGAGATCGAGAGAAGTCACGCCCCCCGTATGGCGCCGCAATGAGGAAGGAATGAAGACCCGCGGCATGAGAATCCTCACGTTTCAGAGAAGTCTGGCTTGCCTGTATGGCGGTCCGTCAAGGATGACATGCTCATCGTCGAAGACAGACTCGTTCGATCGGCCCTTGCGAAACACGCTCACGGTTCCTGTTCCGCCGGATCGGTCATTGCCGGCAGCTCATACACACGAAAGTGCGAGTTCTGATACACCGGAGCGACGTCAATCGGTCCCAGGCGGCTGGCGGACAAATGGGTGATCCCCGTTGGGCCATGAAGAGCCGCCAATTCTTCGACCGAGCAGTGACCGTCGGCAAAGGCATCGCGCGCCCAGGCGTTGACCAACCGCTGCCGCCGCGCCCATTCGATAATCCCCTCGGTCTCCTGCGGGCAATCTTTATAGTTTACGTATTCTGGCCGCTCGGCGTACCACTTGAAGGCCCAGTTTTCGTTTGCCGCATAGAAGAGTGCGTCGGGCGGCGTCTGATCGCGAATCCACTGACAGGCGGCGAGCCAATCGGATTGCTGGGCGGGCGACATGCGGCTCGAATTGCGGTCCGGTGTCGGGATCGCTAACGACATCAAAAACGCGATGAACGCGAATCCTCCAGCCGCCCATCGCCGCCGCAGGCTTCCGGCACGCTGCACGGATTCATCGCTGGCGGCGATTGCAGTCACGGACACCAGCACCGGGACAAACAGGTCGGCGAGGCGAAAGGGATAGAGCTTCAGCATCCGCACTCGAAATTCAGACAAAGGAAGTGCGGACAAGGGACGCGGCCCCCATCCCGCGACAACGCCCCCCACGGCAATAATCAGCGTCCCGCCGACGAACCATACAAACCACCGCCGCGCGGGCGTCGGACCGCACAACCTGACCATCAGCCCAAAAATGACCAACAGCAATCCGTAATAGCGATACGCCGACACCGGAAACCGGGCCGGATCCAAGTGGTGTGCCAGGCGAACGCCGACCTGCAATCGGTCCGCTTGTACGGCGAGTGCCGCATCGCTCCCCCCCAATAGACTGAGTGCCGGCAACAGTCCGGGCAAAGCGCATAAAAACAATGCCGCAGCACCGAGTCCGCATGCCCTCCAATCGACCGCGTTGAACCGGGCAGTGAACGGCGGGCGGACCGATTCCGTTGACCCGAGCCAGCACACGAACTGCTGGCCGCAGGTGGCGAGCGCGGCTGCGATGACACTCCACAATCCAACGACAGGATGAAAGCTGATCGCCAACCCCATCCAGACGCCGGATGCAATCCAGTGCCGATCCAGTCCGCTCGCCAGCCCGGCGAAAACGAACCCATAGGCGAA
>JAHBXU010000021.1 GCA_019636315.1 Planctomycetaceae bacterium
GGGCTGACTCCGGCTTCAACGCGTTCAAGAACTTTCCCGGTCGATACGTCAACCCGATCACTCGCGAAGGATAAGGCGACCGGTTGATGTGCACGTTGAAAATGGAGAGAAAAATCCCCACCAGAATGGCGGGCCCATCGACGAATTCATCATGCGCGATGCGCTCCACAGTCACCACTTTGCCGTCCGCGGGTGACACGATGGCCCCTGAGACAGCCGGAATCCGGCGCGTGGGATTGCGGAAGAACCAGACAATCAATGTCCCGACAATCAATAATGCGGCAATGGCAAGTGATCCCAGGATGAAGGGCCCGGTCTCCCATTCACGACTCCGCATCAATCCGACCAGTAATCCGGCGCCTCCGAACGTCATCAGTGAGAACACGACCAGTTCGGCCAGCCCCGCTCGTGCGAACGGCAAGTTGTCGCGCCCCGTGAACGGATCATCTTCCGGCTCCCACCAGTATCCCGGTTGATTGCGGAAGTACTTGAGGTCGCGCGGATCGATGACCTCGTGCGGGCACTGGTTGGCTTCTCCCCTTCTTGACCGGGCCATTCGTTTCACGTACTGGGGCCGAAACGTCTTCAACATCCAGCGCCGGACCGAGCCCCACGCCAGTTCCATGCGCATGACCTTCCCGCCGCCTGGCTGGATCGAGGTGATCTGCGGGTCCATCGGTTCCGGATGCAGGGAGATCCCCTCCGATGCGTCCGACACGTCGTCCTCCTGATTCATGGAAACTCTCAGCTCAAGGCACAACCACTCACGACCGCGATTTCGACTCAATCGCCAGACAGGGCGCGATCATAACTGCTGAGTGGATGATCCGCGAACGTGGGCGTGACAAAGCGAGCGCTCACGTCTCCCAAACATCGCAGCCCGTACGCCGGATATGATAAGGTACGCGGGCAAGAATTCGCCCCAACCTCCCGTTCTTAGATTTCGATCATGTCGACCAAATCTGGCGTCGTCTGCGCTTCGCCTTGGCCGCTCTGCTTGTTGCTGGCATTGCTGGTCGGAGGAGCACTGAATGAAACGATCACGCGCGCCAACGATTGGCCGCAGATCCTGGGACCGCATCGGAACGGCGTCAGCGACGGCGAGCGGCTCGCCGACCACTGGGCCCCCGGCGGACCGCCCGTCCAGTGGTCGCAACCGGTCGGCGCCGGTAACGCGGGCGTCGCCGTGGTGAAGAGCAGGGGTGTGCTGTTTCATCGCATCGGCGACAACGAGACCATTGAGGCTTTCGACCCGTCCACAGGCGAACGCGGTTGGAAACTGTCGTACGCCACCACATTCGCTCCCCAGGTTGGCGGTGACGACGGCCCGCTCTGTGTCCCGACGATCCAGGACGGTCGCGTGGTCACGTTTGGGGCACAGGGCGTGCTCACTTGCTGCGAGCTTTCGACGGGCAATCAGATCTGGCAGCGGCGCACGCATCGCGAATTCGACGCTTTAGAAGGATATTTCGGCGCCGGCAGCACCCCGCTGATCTGGGAAGATCGCGTCATTGTGAATGTCGGTGGACACAAGGCGGGCGCCGGCGTGGTCGCCTTCGCTCTCGAAGACGGGCGGACCTTGTGGCAGGTCACGGACGAACGGGCAAGCTATGCGGCTCCGGTCGCGACCTCCCTTGATGGACAGTCCACAGTCGTCTGTATTACGCGCCTGAAGTGCCTGGGGTTGAATCCCACCGATGGTGCGATCCGTTTCGAGTTACCGTTTGGCAAAATCGGACCAACGGTGAACGCCGCGACGCCCGTGCTGCTCAATGGTCGGGTATTCCTGACCGCCAGCTATGGAATTGGCGCGGTCTGGGCTCAGGTTTCGCCCCACGCAGCCCGCGAGCTTTGGCGACGTCAGGACGTCCTTTCCAGCCAGTACACGACACCCGTGGCGTACGAGGGTCGCCTCTATGGGATTGATGGACGGCAAGACGGGCCCGATGCGGACTTCAAGTGCATCGATCCTCAAACCGGCGACACGCTCTGGTCTGAATCACGGTTTGGCTATGCGACGCTCCTGCGGGGGGGAGACAAGCTGCTCGTCGTCAAGACCAACGGCGAACTCCAACTGGTCCGTCCCAGCCCGGAGTCGTTCCAGCCGCTCAGCCGGCATCGGTTCACAACGCGCGAGGTGCGGGCGCTGCCCGCGCTGGCGGACGGACGATTGTTCGTCCGCGATACGCAAACGCTCTATTGCATCGACGTCGGAACGGATCACGCACCGTAGAGCATCGCCTGCCTTAGAAGCACCGCCGCCATGCGCTGGGCGGAGGACATCCCACCGGGACGCTCTCGACGACCGACGAAACGGCAGCCGTTTCACGGCCGACAAGCACCGCGCGCTCCGCCGACTTCTCGACGCCTCCGGTGCATCGCAATCGGGAGGCGATGACGGCTGATCCTCCTTGCACCGCCTGCGTGGTCAGTCGCGTTCGATAGGTCTCGCCGCGCGGGAGGCGATCAATGCGCAACTCGAGCAACCGCCCATGACGGTGCTGCAACTTGTCCGATAGTTCGACTCGCAGCACCACTCCAGTGACGTCCACATCGCTGTGGTTATGCAATTCGAAAATCGTCCGGACATCTTCTCCCGAAGCGACGTTGCGTGGAGCGGTCATGCCCAGTGTCAGAGCGTCGATCGGCCCGGGGGCACTCGGGATCGTCGCACTGGTGATCTCGGCAGGGATCGGTGCCGGTTCCTGCGGAACGATTTCCTCTTCAATGAACGGCTCCTGCTGCGGAGGAAGTTCGTTGACGATGTCAAAGCCGCCCGGAAGAATCTCTCGCGCCGGCGCAATGGCCTGAGGTTCGGTTTCCTGGACCGTCAAATCAACGGCGGGCGTTCCAAAGTCCGGCAGTACGAGGTTCGGGGGTTCCGGTTCCATCTCGGGGGTCAGAGAGGGCATGGGATCGGGCTGAACGGGCGGCGGGTCCGGACGCGGATGACGGACTTCACTCTGCGCCGCGATGCCCGAGGTGACCGAGACGGTTGTCTCCTGCACGAGCGTGAGTGGTTCGTCCGGGAGGACGTCGACACGTAAGCGGCGCTGCTCGCCGGGTCGGAGATCGGCAATATCCCAGATCAGTTCATCCCCCGCGACGATGGCCGACGGATTGACGCCCGTTACGCGTTCGATAGCGGAAACCCGCTCGCGAACCTGCACGCTTTCAAGATGCTCTTCGCCCGCATTACGAACAACAAGCGTGTACTGCAGCGGCTGCCCGGCCGGAGCGGTTGTCGGAGCAATCTTTTCCACAACAACCGCAGGGTTACGCTGACTGATGAGCATCCTCAGCGGATCCACCGCCGATTCGGGAGTCAGCCAGGAGGGCGTCAGTTGAGACGATCGTGATCCCGCCCGCGCCACATAGGGCGAGAACGCTGCGCGGGAGTCGCGACGTCGGTAACGGTGCGGCTCCCAGCCATCCAGAAGGGCGAACTGGTCGAAAGCCCCTTCTCGCAGAGGATGCGGAATACCTGGCGGAACCGACTCGACGCGAGCAATTCGCCGCTCACTCCAGCCAAGGGGCATTGTGAGGCGAGTCAACTCGGTCTGCAGGTGAGGTGCATCGAATTCGGCCCGGTATCCATTCAAGTCGTGATACGACGGAGACGTGGGCATCACCGCGCCGACTGCGGGGGCGAAGATATCGAAACTGTCCTCCTGGTCCACTGGCGCCGGTCGCTCCGCCTCGGAGGAACTGTGGGCCGGAAGCCCTTGAGGCGGCGTGTTCACATGGAGCGCCGCCAGGACCGGCGACGTTTGAAGCGCCGGCCTCAGAAAGAGCAGGAGCGTCAGAATAATTCCCAGCACGCCGGCGATCGCCGTGCCGAACCAGACGCTACGGCGACCCAGCCAATCCAATCCCATCTGGATGCCGCGCGCGAGATCTTTCAAGAACTCGAAGATCGCCAGCACAATCCACCGGCCCAGTTCCGCCAGAACGGCGAACGGCCAGAGGACGGCTTCGCGCACGTCGTCGAGAAATTCGTCGATGGGATGCGTAAAGAACCATTCCACCCGCAACAAGGCACGACAGAACGTAATCCACCCGCCGGTGATGTGCGGAAACACGTACCGAAAGCTGAGATTGCGCTTGTATCGCTTCATCCAGGGGTACGCGCTCACGGTCGGTCCTCCTCCTTAAGCGGCTGGCCTCCCTTGGGAGGCGCGACTCGGTTCGTTTGTCCTCACCGTGCGAATCGCAGTCGACTCTTGTGCCGCAACATTCACGCCGTCTCAAGGAAGCACAGCGGGACTGTTCTTGTGTGCAGGGTCGATACAACGAACACGTCAAGGACCTGCGTGGGATAGCAAATCAGGCCCATTATGGAAAGACGGACCGTCCTCCTCCGTCGAAAGGTCCGCCTGGCGGTCTGGAAACCACGATCGTCGAACATCGATTCTGAAACGCGGGCTGCCAAGACCAGCTCCACGACGCTGTGAGTCATACCGAGGACATCTGCTCATCGGTGCGGACGCACTTCCGATCGCGCCGCCGCAAGAGCGGTTGTTATTATCAATCGGCGGCCCTCCAGATTTCTCGCGCAATCGGGCGACAGCGCAGAAGAAATTTTCTCGTCGTCCACGGAAAACGTCGCATGGCTGATGATTCGGCCGCGATCGGCGCCGCCCCAGAACTCGCTCCGGAAACAGGATGTGACCGAAGCATCGAAGGTTGCGGATTGGCCTTGGCGACCTTGACGGAGCCGCCCTATACTCCCGACCCGTTCGCGGCGGCTGAGGAGCAGCCGAATGGAGCCGCGAGGATTCATCGCAAAGCACGCCCGTGCATGGAGGCCAAGCGTGAAGAGACTTCTCGTCGTTGGTGCGGAGACAGTCATTGGCGCGAATCTGGCCGCCGAAGCTGTCCAGTCCCATTCGGTCGTCGCCCTGACAAACGAGCCGCGCGTCTCGATCGACGGCTGTGAAATGCTGACGGCGACAAGCGATGGTTTCTCCGCGAGCGAGTGGGTCGACGAAATTCGTCCGGACGCCATCGTCCTGTGCGGAGCGATGTCGCGCTCGGCCTGGGATGCGGAGACGGAGACAGCCATCGACGCTCAAACCGGAGCGCGGGCACATGAATGGGCCGCAGCAGCCCGCGACCGGGATGCGCACTACACCTTTCTGTCGTCGGACGCCGTCTTTACCGGCCCCTGGATGTTTCACGACGAACAAAGCGAAACGTATTGTCCGACGCCGGCCGCACGACTCATCCGTCAAACCGAGCGGCTCATTCTTGACCAATGCCCACAGGCCCTCGTCGTGCGATCCAACGTCTTCGGCTGGTCGCCGGCGGGAACCGCACCGGGGCGCATTGATCAGATCCTCGCCGACCTGCAGCGCCGCTCACTGCAGGGTTACGACTTCGTCCGGCATGCAACGCCCATCCTCGCCACTGATCTGGCCGACATTCTCCTCCGCGCCATCCGGGAAGACCTGAGCGGACTGTACCACGTTGCGGGTGCTGAGCGCGTGAATCCGCTGCAGTTCGCCCAACGACTGGCGGACCATTTTGAATTGCCGTGGCTGGCGGTCCGACGAGCGGAGGAAGCGCTCGACGCCCCCGAAGTGGGATTCGGCGCCGGCGAGACGTCGCTGCAAACCAAGAAAATCCGCAAAGCGCTCTGCGTCGCCATGCCCATGCTGTCCGAGGGACTCGCACGACTGCGGTCGCAACGGGAACAGGGCTACTGCGAACAATTTGGACCGGATACTCCGGTCGCCGTGCGGCAAAGCGCGTGAAACGTCAAGGGTCAGTCTGCATTGGGGAGGCCCGGCGGGTTAATCTGCCGGGCCTCTTCACATTCCGTCCCCGCAATCGCGAACCAGGCTCCAGTGGAATCTGGAAAAGGTCGCTCGCGGACGCTTCAGGTTATTGATCCGTGGGAGCGGCGGCCTGCGAAAGGGGAGGCGCGGCGGTGCGGCGTCGACGGACAACGGCGAACGCACAGCACGCGACGCCCATCATCGCGAGGCTCGCCGGCTCAGGAGTTGCGCGGCCGTTCACAACAATGGCCGCGTTACCAAAAGTCGACGAATTCCTGAGATCGAGCCGACCGTGATCATGCCGCGCGTTCCACGCGAACAGGCGAAAGACGGCCGACGTCACACCCGAGAACGCCGAGAGGTCGATATCCGTTGCATTGAATCCGCTGACAGACACCGCTGTATCCGTGTAAATCGTCTGGAAGGCGCCGCCATTGATGCTGACCTGAATCGCCAGACTTTTCGGCCCGTTGCCGAGCGTGTCATAGCGAATGTCCAGATCCGAGAGATGAAACTTGTGCGTCGACGTGAATCCCCACTGGAAGTAATCGTTGTTCAGGATGGCGTCGCTCAGAGAGGCGCCCCCCCATTGGGACCACGAGAACTCGCCGCCGTGAAACGCAATCCCCGGTCCACCCGTAAGTGAACTCCCGGTGACATACTCGGCTTCAAAACTCGGTGCAATGGACCCACTGTTTCCGGCGACATAGCTCAAAATGAGATCAGCATTCGCCTCTTTGCAGGCCGCAACGGCGGCAAGGACGCCAAAAGCGACAGATCGCCAGGACTGCTTCGCCTGCATGAATAAATGGCTCATGGAATTTCGATTGCCGCCGTTGAACGGGATCAAGAACACCGTTTCGGCCCAGTGAGCGACCGCCGTTGTGCTTATCGGCTCGATTCAGGTCCGAGACACATCGGTCCGGACTTGCCGCGATTCCGTTAGAAACGGGCGACAGACCGCGAGCGAGTGAAATCCTCGTCACGCCGGCGGTTCCGCGATGTTCGCCTGGCATCACGTGCATGCAATCGTCATGACCGGAGGCCGCGGGCACGCAGGCCATGCCGTGGAACGATCTGCGGAAAGCGTCGCCGCTCACGATCTTTGTGAGCAGACATTCGCATGGGCGTGTCGAACTTCGCCGCCCGCTCGTGCCCGGCATCTGCTCATCACGGCCGGAGTCGTCCGACTCCCGTGAGCGCCCCGCGAGTGATCGTCGAGCCCAGTTCCTCTCCATAGAAGCTCACGCTCGCCTCGTATCCTCCGGTGCGGTAAGCCTCAGGCGTCAGGATGTAGCTGATCCACTCATTCGCCAGTCCGCCGATGACGGGATGCGCGGCACCCGTAATTCGCTTCGCTTCGGACTTGATGTGCAGCCCGAGTTCCGCCGACATCTCACCGGGGACGCCGACAATCACCAATTCCCCCAATCGGAGCGAGCCGCTGGTCGTCTGCTCGGGTGACATGCGGGGGAGCATATCCCGCAGCAGGTCCTCGCTGAGGCCGTACTCTTTCCCTCCCGTCGACATGAAGTCCGGGTGCCAGCGGCGTTCGGGCAGTTCAATCGACTCCTGGTGAAAATCGAACGTCACCTCGGAGCTTGTGGCAATGTCTCCCCAGAAACGTCCCGCGAGCAGTCCCAACTCCAGACCGTACTGATCGGCCATTTCCCAGCGGCTGTCGCCGGCCGACGGCCGCGAGACCGGCGCCTGATCTCCTTCGGCTCCGTTGTAGTACATGGCCGTGACGCCGTCGCCGACGACGGTCTCCAAGGTCCGCTGAAGAGCGCCCGGCCAGTCTCCGGAAAACTGCATCTGCTTGTCGGTCATGAATGTCGGATGGGCCGTAAAATTGACCAGCACGGCAACCGGCCGGCCCGTCGTCGAGTCGATGCGGGTGACGGTCAGTTCATCATCAGTGAGACCGTTCGCGCCGCGCCGGTTGCGATTCCAGCCCGGGATGTTCCGGCTCCGCGTTCCGACGGTCACCGGCTCCAGACTGTCAGCCGCGCGACGAATCACGTCCACAAAACGATTCACCGTCAGGTCGTACAACGCCGGATCGTGAATGCCGATCTGCGGGATGCTGAACACGTTGTTCGGATTCATGGCGTTCATCTCGATCGCCCCGTGCGAATGGCTTGGAAGAATCAGGATCTGCTCGGCGGACCAGTCGTCGCCGAGCCGTGACACGATTTCCGGCTTCATCGGCGAGGCGAGGCCCAGCAGGTCGCACGTCACGAGCGCGAAGCGGCGATTCCCATCCGACAACACGAGCGCCTTCGCAAACAGTCGATCGTGCACTCCCTCGGCCGGACGATTCATCCGGGCCCCATATCCCCCCAGCGGCGCCTTCATGCTTAACGGCGGCGTGAGGTCGACACGCGCCACGCCGGCCGACAACTCGCCGCCCCACACGGCAGAACTCGAACAGGCGAAAATAGCACAAAGCACCGTGAGGAATCGTGGGGCCATCGAAAGCAATCCTTCAAAAATCGACCGACGTCGCGGAAGCTGCGTTTATATCTTGGAGTGTGGATGTTCGACGAGTCGTTCACGAACATCGGTGGTCGCCGCGTGCACGAGTTGCAGCGCGTTGTCGTAAAACATTGCCCGCACATCGTCTGATGAGAGACCGGCTCCGTGGGCGGCTCGGCGCATCGCACGCAATTGCTCGTACCGGGTGAACGTCATCCGCGAGTCGCAATGCGACAGATTCAACTTGTGATTCTGCTCGGACAGGTATGCCCATCCATAACCAAACGAAACATACTTGCCTCGCAGGATTCCAACCGGCACATCGTCGCTCCCGTACATCACGCGCTCGACGCCGACGCACCGCAACAGCGCGGCGATCGCATCCGTCTCACACACCGAGGACGTATCGAACCACGTATTGGGCAGGGCGCGCAGTCGCTGTCCCGCCCGCTCGATCGGCCAGGACGAATAACTCCGGGCACAATGAGCGAGGATCCACCGCGCCCTCGGATACTTTTCCGTCAACCGTTCCAGATCATCAAGGTTCTGTGCATCACCAATTCCGTCCGGTCGCGAGAGATGCATCATGATCAGTAAACCGAACCGGTCGGCGACGGCGATCTGATGTTCCGGCAGAAAGTCTGTGATCCGGCAGTGAACCGCATCGCCCGTCGACGAGAAGAACCGATACGGCTTCAGTCCGATCAATCCGGAGCGGCGAATGGCGTCCTCGACAAACTCACCCGACATCCCTGGATGCACGAGCATCAATCCGGCGGAGTCGGGATGCGCTCCGAGTTGCGCGGCAAGGAACTCATTCGAGCGCTCAAAGTCGCATCCGCCGCTGAACGGAAACGGAAACGACAGCCGCGCCACGTGCCGGCCAGGCATGAGCAAACGGTCGCACTCGTCGAGCATCGTGTACGTGACGTCCTCGAACCCCGGTTTCACGAACTGACGATACGGCCCCGACTCCTTGTCAGGGTTCGTGTGAAACGCCCACCGGTAGATGTGCGTGTGAACGTCGAACACCTGGCGGGGAACAAACTCGTCGAGTTCATCGTCCCAGATGCGGCGATCAAGGTCGGTCAGTTCGAGTAGCGGCATCGCAGATCAGACGCAAAGGTCACGCGGTGGCCAGACCCATTTCGGAGTGCTGCGAGTGCAGGGACGCCTCGTAGCGTGCGAAGGCGTTCTCGTCGCGACGACAACTTTCCCCCTGAAAGACCATCGCAAACGCCCGGCGGTGCCGCGTTGCGCTGCGGTTTGGTTCCGCCCGATGGATCGTCTCTCCGTGATGGATGACCAGATCACCCGGTGCGAGGTGAATCTCGACTTCCTGTTCGTAATCGTTCGCACCAAAGTCATGGATGCCCTGAGAGAAACCAAGCACGCCCGTTCGCAGGTGCGGACGGATGCCACGGTGATGCGAGCCGGACACATAGCGCAGGCAGCCGTTTTCGGCGTCGACGTGATCGAGCGCGAGCCACATGGTCAGCACGTTGGCCGGACGCAGACAAAAGTAGAAGTTGTCCTGATGCGGCGGCGTGGGATGTTCCGTCCCGGGCGGTTTATTAAACCACTCCGGCTCTTTGGCCGCGCTCGGCTCACCGATCAATTCCTCCGCCAGCGCCTGCCAGCGCGGATGTTTGCGATACTCCGCAAAGTAGGCGTCGCGCCCCATGTGCTGGAGTTGTTTGAGCGTCTCCGGCCGCGCACGGTCCTGATAGAACGCATCGCCGTTGGGCAGCGCCGGGACGACGTTGCGAATGTACCGGTCGAGTTCTGACCGCAGTGAGGCGAACTCGTCCGGCGGCAGGAATTCGCGGATCACCACGAAACCATCGCTGTCATATTGTTGCTTGTAAGCATTCATAGAGGAAATCGCAGTCGTGCGGTGCGGGTTGAGCGATTAAGGAGTTCGCCGCACATGTGAAATGTGCGGCGCTCGGCGGACGACCAACCGCACCATTCATTGGTTCATGTGACCAGTCGCCGAAACACATCCTCCTTGAGTTCACACTCCAACAGATCATCGACGTTCCCGCAAGCGAGACCCCGAGCGATGATCGTAAACGTCTCGCGTGCCGCGGCGACTGTTTGTTCAATCTCGGCCTCCCCTTGAGCCGCGTTGAGATAGAACGATGCGTATCCGTGGCAACCACGTTTCGCCATCTCCTGGATGTAGAGCGTCGAAAGTTTTCGTTTCAGCAAGACGTCGGCGACGTCAAACACCAACTGCGGATGAACACTCACGCCGCCGCAGCGGACCGGGGCGCCCGTTTCCTCCGCCACGGAGTTGAGCCGCGTTTGAATCGTTTGCCCTAACTGATCCAGTTGTGCCGGAACGTCGCGGCGGCCAATCTCTCGAAGCGTCGTCAACGCAGCCCGGAGTCCGATGGTGTCGCTCCAATAGGTGCTGGAAATGAACATCCGCCCCGCCGGCTCCATCACCTCGCGGCGGCCGACGACTGCCGCCATCGGATAGCCGTTCGAGATCGACTTGGCGAAGACCGCCATGTCCGGCACGACGCCGAGCACCGGCTGCACTCCGCCCGGTGAAAAGCGAAACCCGGTCGACACCTCGTCGAAGATCAGTACCACGCCCGCCTCGCTGGCTAACCGGCGGACTTCGGCCAGATACCCCTCCGGCGGCCATTCCGATCGCAGCGGCTCCATGATCACCGCCGCCACCTCGCCGCGATACCGGTCGAGCAGCTCGCCCAGCGCTGCCGCATCGCCATACAGAAACGGGATCGCCGTCCCCTCCAGGCAGCGCGGCACGCCCGTCGGATCGATGCCGGGAAACAAATGCGAGTCCAGACTCTCGTGCTCGCTCAAATTGGCCGCGAGGTACCAGTCGTGCCAGCCGTGATACCCGCAGAACAGCACCTTGTCGCGACCGGTGAGGCCGCGGGCGATGCGGACCGCGATGGCGCACGCTTCGCCGCCGCACTTGGCGTAGCGGACCATCTCGGCGCAGGGGATGAGCGAGACCAGTTCCTCCGCCAGTTCCACCTCGAGCGCATGATTGATGGAGTAGATGGTCCCTTTCCCAATCTGTTCGCGCACGGCGTCATCCACCACCGGGTCCGCATAGCCCAGGATGATGGCCCCGATTCCGCTCACCCAGTCGATGTACTCGCGGCCTTCGAGATCAATGAATCGCGCTCCCCTGGCGGAGACGGCATACACCGGTGAGACGCCGTATGCGAATTTCGACGGTCGCCGGCTCAAAAGCTGCGTCCCCCCAGGGATCACCCGGCACGCCCGCTCGTACAACGCCATCGATTTCGGATTGCGCATCGGGAGCTTCTATTCCAAACAAGAGTCGCACACGGAGTCGGCGGTCGGACCCAACTCGAGTCAAGTAGGTCAGGCACCCCCGTGCCTGACGCCAGCGCAACGGTTCGTCAACGATTGGCCGACGGAGGTAGGTCACGTCCTTGAGAAAGAGTGCGCCCGCATGGCGCGACGATACTGCGGCATCACCGCAGAATATCATCCGCCGCCCCGCAAGTCAGGCACGGTGTGCCTGACCTACTGGTCTCCCAGGCAACCGTGCCCTCACGTTCAGACCATCAGTATGACTTCGCGAACACGATCCGCCGCGGACTTGGCCTCCCGGTGAACGGGCACGTGCCGGGCTCGGCCGGGCCGTCGAGTGGGATGCATCGCGGGGTCACCTTGAGCGGCTTGAGCACGTCGTCCACTTGTGGATCGAGTCCGCCCCAGTGCGTGAGCGCGAACCCGCCCGAAGCGTCGTCCGCGAAGAAGTCGCGGAACTCGTCGAGCGTGTCGATCTCATGCGTTGACGCCGCGCGCAGGTCGAGCGCCCGTTGTTTCAGCGACTGCTGCATTTCGTCGAGAATAGCGGCCACGCGGCTGATAAACTCGCTCCGCTTCACGGCCGACTTGTCCTTTGGCCCCTGATCGCGGCGGCCCAGGAAGACCGAATCATCCGCGATGTCGCGCGGGCCGATCTCCAGGCGGAGCGGTACGCCTCGCTTGATGTGCTGCCACACTTTCTCCCCACCCCGCAGATCACGATTGTCGACCTCGACACGAATCGGCTCATCGTGATACCGCAGCGCCCCCAGTTCTGCCGCAAGTGATTCACAGTAGGCCAGCACCTGCGACTGCTCCTCGTCGTTGCGATAGATGGGGATGATGACGACGTGCTTGGGCGCAAGCCGCGGCGGGATGACCAGGCCGTCGTCATCCGAGTGCGTCATGATCAGGCCACCAACGAGCCGCGTCGAGACGCCCCACGACGTCGTCCAGGCGTACTCCTCCGTCTCGTCCTTCGACTGGAACTTGATCTCCTGCGCACGGGAGAAGTTCTGGCCGAGGAAGTGGCTCGTCCCCGCCTGCAGCGCCTTGCGGTCCTGCATCATGGCTTCGATGGTGTACGTATTGACCGCGCCGGGGAATCGCTCGTCCGGCGTTTTCTCCCCCTTGATGACCGGCATGGCCATGATGTTCTCGGCGAACTCGGCATACACGTCGAGCATTTTGAGCGTCTCTTCGATCGCTTCCTCGCTGGTCGCGTGCGCGGTGTGCCCCTCCTGCCAGAGGAACTCGGCCGTCCTCAGAAACACGCGCGGCCTCAATTCCCAACGGACCACATTGGCCCACTGGTTGATGAGAATCGGCAGGTCGCGGTACGACTGGACCCACTTGGCGTACATGGCCCCGATGATTGTCTCGCTCGTGGGCCGCACAATCAGCGGCTCCTCCAACTTGCCGGCCGGCTGCAATCCGCCCCCCGGCGCCGGTTCCAAGCGATGATGCGTGACGACCGCACACTCCTTGGCGAACCCCTCGACGTGCTGAGCCTCCTTTTCGAGAAAGCTCATCGGGATGAACAGCGGGAAGTACGCGTTCACATGCCCGGTCGCCTTGAACCGCGCATCGAGCTGCCGCTGCATCCCCTCCCAGATGGCCCACCCCCACGGCTTGATGACCATACACCCCCGCACGGGCGACGTCTCCGCCAGATCGGCCGCTTTGACGACCTGCTGATACCACTCAGGATAATTCTCTTCACGCGTCGGAGAGATCGCAGTCTTTGGCTTCCCGGCCATGTGATGTCCTTCAGTAAAGGTTCCGTGCAGTTCGACAGGCCGACTGACAGAATTTGCATGTCAGATCGGCAGTATCCTTACGCGATTCTTGGCCTCCTCAACAACGATCAGCGCCCCCGATTCCAACTCGGTCTCGTGTTGGGCCAATGCTGCAACCACAAGGTTGCCCATACGGTCCGGCAACACGTCTTGACCGCGAAGTTGAACCACACTGGGGCCGCTTCGGTGTGTCAGAGCCAGGATTGTGCCGAAGTCCAAATCGTGCGTCAGCACGACGCATCCATTTGCTACAGCCCAATCCATGATTTGTCGATCACTCGCCCCAGGACGAACGACCGTGGACCAGTGTGTTGCCGAAAATCCCGACGCGCGAAGCAACGACGTCCAATCCGGCGACAGATTCATGTCGATGAGAATGTGCAGGCTCATGGAGTCGGCAAGGCGACCTCCCGTTCCTCCACTCGCCACGCAGCGTATGCCAGTGCCTGATCAATATCCCCCGGCTCCAGGTAGGGATAGGCATCGAGAATCTCCTCCCGCGACCGTCCGGCGGCGAGCAGGCCGACAATCATTCCCACAGTCACCCGCAGGCCGCGGATACACGGCTTCCCACCCATCACCGCGGGGTCCAGCGTGATTCTCGTCAACTCGATCATGAGAGATTGCATCCCCACACATAAGACACAGCCAATTGTCTGCAAACGATAGGTTCGGAGTCGACCGCGGGCTTGTCAATCCCGGCGAGCGGCGGCAGATCCCGGGGGCAAATTCACCGGTCAATCAAGAGACTGTACCGCGTCCCAGGCGCCCCACCCCACGGCTCGATCCCGCACCGGCAACGTCTCCGCCAGATCGGCCGCTTTGACGACCTGCTGATACCACTCAGGATAATTCTCTTCACGCGTCGGAGAGATCGCAGTCTTTGGCTTCCCGGCCATGTGTTTGTTTCCTTATTGGCTTCCCCATTCCCAAGCCGACGGCTCCGCCGTCGGACGTCGCGTATCGACGCCTCGGAATTCATCGCGGCCCTGATCACCGCAATGGAGAAGATAGTCCGTACGCCTCGACAATTGAAACGAGCCGAGAATCAACCAGAGGGTTCGCATGGCTCAGCCACAAAGCCATGCCGGGTACATAGAGCAACGCCGGACGCACCGCAGTATGGCATGCTCTCACGCCGTGCCACTCAGTCGTGTCCAGATCCAGCTCGCATCGTTGGGCACGCCGCAGGCAACTCACTGACGCACCAGCCATGCTCCTGGCGTCGACTCGAACCTTCTCAGAACAGTTCGGTCAGTACGCGGCCATCGGGGAGGACGTTGAGTTCGGAGCGGGTTTGGACGCCCAGGCCGGCGAGGTCGCAGATTGTCGTGCCGGCCATGAGGGGAGTGATGGCGGGGATGAGGGGGTGTTCGCCCAGACGGTCGCTGGCGCCGATGACGCGACCGCCGACCACGCCCGCACCGGCCCACAGCGAGAAGTACACGTTGGCCCAGTGGTCGCGGGCAGCTCGCGGGTTGATCTTGGGAGCGCGGCCGAATTCGCCCATCGCGACAACGAGCGTGTCATTCAAGAGGCCGCGGTCTTCGAGGTCGGCGAGCAGTACGGGCATCACGCGATCGAAGAGGGGGCAAAGCCGATCCTGCAGATGCTCGAAGTTATAGATGTGTGTGTCCCAGCCGACGTCGCAGTGCGGCGTCATGGCTTCGACGTAGTGGCT
>JAHBXU010000210.1 GCA_019636315.1 Planctomycetaceae bacterium
GGCTTGCCCCGTTTGAACCGCTGCACCCACTCGTGTCCGTCGCGGTGCACGGTCGCGACCATCTCACTCGACAGCGCGTTGACGACCGACGACCCGACGCCGTGCAGTCCGCCGCTGCGGGCGTAGTTCTTGTTGGAGAACTTGCCCCCCACATGCAGTGTGGTGAGGATGACTTCGAGCGCTGACTTTTTGAGCTTTTTATGTGTGTCGACGGGAATGCCGCGGCCGTTGTCCTCGACGGTGATCGACGCACCGTCCTTATGCAGGATGACCTTAATCTGGTCCGCTTCGCCGGCGAGAAACTCATCCACCGAGTTGTCGACGATTTCCCAGATCAGGTGATGCAACCCACGGGCGTCAACGCCGCCGATATACATCGACGGCCGCCGTCGCACGGGCTCAAGCCCTTCGAGAACTTCGATGTCTTCGGCGACGTAGGATTTCGGTGAGGATTTCGCAGCAGTGGACATTCCAGTTCATCCTTGACGGAGCACAGGGGCATTGACAGCGGAGGAGTCAGTCCTCGCCACGCGCGGACCAGTCGACGACGTCGAGATCCGGTCGAATGATTCGCTTCAATCCCGTACGGTGGCTTGTTTTCACGCCGCGACCGCCGCGGCCGGTGACGTTGTATTTCATCTGCCCGAAGCTCAGGATTTTCCCATTCTCATTTTCGACGCGAAGCGTGTCGGACGGGCGCGACAACCGCTGGGCGCCGAGGACTTCGTCCCCTTTCTCCAGCTTGATTCCGCGGACTCCTTTGCCCGGCGCGGAGAGCACCTGGGCTTCGGAGACGTCGAAGTGAATGAGCCGCGCGTTCCGGCTGACGAGGAACACACTGTCGCCGGGATAACCCTTCTCGCCTTCGTTCCGCTCGCGGACGAATTCGACATGGACGACGGAATCGTCAGGCCGCAGGCGGCAGTAACGGCGACCGCTCTTCGTCGATGGAAGCCGGTAAAGGCTGAATGACAATCGCATCACCTGTCCCTGGGCCGTCGCGATGAACAGATAAGGCGTTGGCGGAAACTCTTCCCATTCGATGCGATCGGCGGGAGTGAACCGCGCGTCGGTTGTGATCGCATTGACAATTCCCGCGCCGTCCTTGAGCTTGACGTGCTTGGAGAGCGGCTCGCCATATCCGGTCGAAGGCGGAATCTGGTCGACGGGCAGCGTATATGCGGTGCCGTCGCTCGCGAAGATAACGAGATTGTCCAGAGTACTCGTCGGCACGACCGTGAGGACTTCGTCCCCGTCGCGAATCCTGAGCTTATCAATCGAAGAAATCTTCTGGACCCGCTTGATCCAGCCTTCCTTGCTGACCACGACGTTCGTGTTTTCTCGGACGATGTAGGCCTGCGGATCGAATTCCGTGATCTCCTCCGACGACCCCAGGGCGGTGCGGCGGGGCGAGGGGAACTGCTCCGCAATCTCCAGGAGTTCTTTGCGGACGACGCCCCACAGCCTGCGCTCGGAAGCAAGAATCTTGCGGATTTCCTCCGCTTGTTTGCGCTTGTCTTCCAGTTCTTCAAGAATGCGATCGATTTCGAGTTGCGAGATGCGGTACAGGGCGAGCTCGAGAATGGCGTCGGTCTGCACGTCATCGAGTTGTGGGAACGCCTTCATCAACTTGGCGGCGGCATCCTGCTTTCCGTCGCTGGCTCGAATAATCTTGAGCGCCTTATCGAGCCCATCGAAGATGATTGCGAATCCTTCAAGGATATGAATTCGCTTCTCCAGTTGCTCCAACTGGTATTGAAATCGGCGGCGAACGGTTTCCAGGCGGAAGTCGAGGAAGTGCCGCAACATCTCGACGAGCCCCAATCGCCGCGGAACCAGGACGCCGTGCTCGTCAGGCACGAGTGCGGTCGCGTTGTAGGCGAAGTTCTGTTCGAGCGCCGTGTTGCGGTACAGGTACGTCATGACCGCACTCGGGTCCGACCCTGGTTTAAGATCGAGCACGAGCCGCATGCCGTGCTCGAGATCCGACTCGTCATTCGCCGCCAGGAGTTGTGGCAAGCTGCGTGATTCCGCGATCTGGCCGATGGCAGTCAGCAATCCCCCAGTTTCCACTCCGTAGGGGACGGAAGTGATGACGATGCGGGTGGCGATCTCCTTGCGTTTCTCCTTGTCGAGCGTCCATTCGGCCCGGACCTTGATGGAGCCGCGCCCCTCTTCGTAGGCTTCGCGCAGCTCGCGGCGGTCGGTCACAATCCGCCCGCCGAGAGGAAAATCCGGGGCTTTAATGTATTTCATGACCTGGGCGACGGACGCGGCGTCATCGTCGATCAGGTGCACACAGGCGTTGATCACTTCGCCCAGATTGTGCGGCGGGATGCTGGTCGCCATGCCGACAGCGATGCCGGCGGCGCCGTTGACCAGCAGATTGGGGAAGCGGGCCGGGAGAACGGTTGGCTCGTCACGTGTGGCATCATAATTGGACCGCATCTCGACCGTGTTGGAGCGCAACTCGGTCATGAGTTGCCCGGCGATAGCAGAGAGCTTCGCTTCGGTGTAGCGTTCGGCCGCGGGGGGGAGACCGATCACACTGCCGAAGTTGCCCTGTCCATGAACGAGCGGGTTCCGGAGCGTGAAGTCCTGCGCCATCCGCACGAGGGTGTCGTATACCGCTTCTGGGCTATGTGGGTGATATTTGCCGACTGTATCACCGACGATGCGGGCGCACTTGACGAATTTTGCATCCGCAGTGAGCCCGAGTTCGTGCCGCATCACATACAGGATGCGTCGCTGGACCGGCTTCAGGCCGTCACGCACATCGGGCAGCGCCCGGGACGTGATGACCGACATGGCGTAGTTGAGGTACCGGCGACGGGTCTCTTCGCTGAACGAGACGAAGCGGACGCCATTGACGCCGCGGTCACTCTGGTGCGTTGACTCGCCTCTCTCGGCAGACGAATTGGCGGAAGTGCGTTTCCGTGCAGACAATGGTTCCTCCGAGTTGAGCACGACCGATGCCGCAGGAATAGGGCGGCGATGAGCTTCAAAATCCTCACTTTGGGGACGCAGCATTGTAACGACCGTGCGGGTTTTTCAATCCTGGCAAACCCTGCGGATCGTGACTGTCGCACCGGTGCCGTGGACTCTCAGGCCATCTGGAAGCCCTTTCTCTCATTGAACTTGTGAAAATGCTTCAAATCGGGATGTCGCTCACAGAATGATTAGACGGCACGTTCGGTCCAAGCCGAATCAGATTAGTGATCACTAGCGCCGATGGACCATGTCCACGCAAGAAGGGGCTGGTCTGCGGTGAGCAACGCTCGCGTCGGGCGATCCGTCCAGGGAAACCGGAAGGTTTTGGACGTTCAAATCACGGCAGTACGACAGGGAGGGGTGCGATGATGTCGCTGCGATGGAGTTTGGCGGTTGCCTTGTTGAGTGTCAGTGCGACGGCGGCGCGGGCGAACGATGGTGCATGGTCCGCGCCCATTGCACAGGTCTCCGGTGCTTCGACACCGGAGGGAGGAGTTGTCGGCGGGGCCCCGGTGGCCGCCTACGGCGGGGGGACGTATCCCGTGTTGAATGCACCGCTCTACCCGGCGCCCGTGCAACACGTTCCCGGATATGCCGGTGGGACGATCATCACGAACCAGGCGCTCGCGCCGCACGAGATGCTCTATCCCCATTCCTATCACGCGATGTATCCGCCCTTTTACTACCGGGTCAAAGGGCACTGGATGGTGACCCCCTTCGGTGTTCGTCAGCACGAAAACTGGAAGCTCGAAGGCACCCACGTGAAGGTGAAATACCGCGATCACTATCGGCCGTTCTCTCAGTTCCACCCGCCGGTGAGCCATTGAGACCTGGCTCACGAGAATCTGGCGTCCGGCCGAACTGACGCCCTCAGTGGACGAGGGCTCCCGCAACTCCACAACATTCAGACCCAGGATTTCGTCATGAAGACATTATTTGCGAAAGCACGGACCGGCACGCTGGTCGCCGCACTGGCGGCGATGCTGTCGGTCGGCACGACGCTGGCCGAAGAAGAAGGCGTCGTACGGCTTGGAAGCCGCGCTTTACAACCAACATACACCGCGCAGGCCCATACGGGTCTGACCGTCCGTGGACAATCGGGCCAGGATCAGCCAGCCACGGAACTCTTCCAACGCCTGAGCGGCGAATACGACTTTACAAGCAACAGCTGCGATGCCTGCTGCCCCACCGATGCGTGCTGCCCGGCGGACGCGTGCTGCCCGGTCGATGAGTGCTGCCCCGCCGACGTCTGCTGCCCTGGCGAGGCGTGCGACGGTTGCGACGGAGGTTACGGCGCCAATGGCAATGGATGCGGATTCGGTGACGGTGCCGGCCGACACGGCCGATTCGGTGGACTGTTCGGCGGTCGACACGGTCGTTGCTGCAATCGCTGTGGCTGTTCGAACTGCGGCGGCGACGGATGCGGCTGTGGTTGCGGCTGCGGTAACGGTAACGGATTCTGGGCGAGGCATTGTGCGGCCCACCGGGCACGCAATCGCTGCAACAGCGCCCAGATGTGCAATTACCTCCGCTGCAAGTTGGGATACTTCATTCCCGATGGTTGCGGCGGCGTGGGGTGCCGACCCTTTGGCTGCTATCGCATCGTGTATGCCGACAATCCCGCACACTTCGACGGTCGGGACGGTCAGGTCTACGCCGCACAGGGTGTCGGCGGACCCGTGTCGGTTCCCGTCGCGCCCAATGTCCGGCACGCCTATAACTACGGTTGGGGCATCCCCTCCAGCCGCCTGACTCCGATTAGCAACGCAGCGTACTGAGCCGGACGTGTCATGATCGCTGTTTCTGGTGACGGGCGCGGAATGCTCCCGGGACTGACGGCCTCCACACCGTTCCCCCGGACCGCGCCGTCGCCCGGCGATCTCCCCTCAGTCGCAGCAGCCGGAAACGAAGTCACTCAAGCCTTGCGATGAAGTTGCCTGTCGCGCCGCGCGACCGAGTGCTCGACGCATTGAGCCTTGGCAGCACAGGGCGACACGTTGAGATCCCATTCGACCCAACAGCGGCCACGGAAGTCCCGCTTCTCCGACCTTCAGGAATACGACCATGCGAATCCATCTCACCACGTGGCTGCTGGCGGCGGCGGGAGCTCTGAGCCTACCGTCGATGCTTGCGGCCGATGATCCCAACGCCGAGGGGGTTGTCCGCCTCGGCAACGCTCCCTGGTCCGCGAGTTCCGCTGACACCCAAACGACGCAACAAACGTCGTTCCATATGACTCACGGCGGTTGCCCGAGCGGCGCCTGCGGATCGGGATACGACTGCCCGTCTGCTTGTGGGCAAGGTGTCTGCGATCCGTACGGTTGCGGAAACTGCGGCTACTGCGGAGGCGCTGGTTGCGGCCATTGCGGCTGCAAGCTGGGGGGCTTCCTGCATTGCCTGAGAAACCGCCCGGTCGGTGGATGCCACGTCTCTCCCGATCATGGCTGGGCGCCTCCCGGCAAGTTCCCGCGGCCGCGCACGGCCGCCACGTATCGTCGCTGGTTCCCGCCCACCTGGACGGGTGAAGGGGCCTACGCGGAATCCGGCTATCGCTATCCGATGGTCTATACGCCGACGGACACGACACAACTCGGCTATTACCATCAGCGCGTGCCGGTCTGGCAGCGCACGCCCGGCATGATTCCGCCGACGCCGCATCCGGATCAATTCCATGTGCCAGATTTCGGTGCGTGCCGCAACGGACTGTGCGGAGGAGCCGCGTGCGGTTACTCCAACGGCTATGAAAACGGGTACGTCGTCAATGGCGCTCCGGCTGTTGAATACGCCGCACCCGCCAACTCCGTCCCCACCGAGTCCGCTCCGGCGGCAGCACCTGCCGAGGCGCCGGCGGTGGATAAGCCGGTCGAACCGTACGTTCCCCCGGCACCCGTGATCGCTCCGGAAGCTGCTCCGGCCGCCCAGAATGCCTCACCGGCACTGGAGAAATCGGCCCTCGCTCCCTTCCTTTATCCAACACCTCAGCAGCGCTGAGAACGGGATTCTCCCTCGACCTTGGGTCTGCAAGGTTGCATCGATCGACACCCATTGAACGAGCATCGACTGAAGGCGGACGGATGGATGCCGTCCGCCTTCGGTCTGTTTTAATGGTCAGGATTCTCAGACGATCCGTGTGCGGATCCTGCTCACACGAAAGGCGTTCCGGCGCCAGTCCAGTTCGTTCGATTTGACGCGAGTCGTCGACTTCTCCGCCGAACTCCTCTGCTCAGCCGGCAATCGCTCGTTGCGGTCTCATCTTGTCGCACTCGGGCGCTTCTGCTAAATCGCCCTCCGCAATGCCAGATTGAGCTCTTGCGCGCGAAGCAGCACCACTTCGACGCACGGCCAATCCAGAGCAACCCGTGACAGAGAGTGAGCAACGCATGGACGCGCTGATGAATCGATGGCGAACGGCGGATTGGCCGAGACGTGCACTCGCGGGGGCCATTCTCATTCCTGCGGTCTGGTCCGCCCTCGCGGCCACGTTGCCGGCGCGGCCGCGTGAGATCACGATTCCCCGCCCAATCGCCGCACTGGCGTTTGATCAGTATCTGGTCAATCTCCGCCAGGTGCCGGTGCGGCCCGTCCTGCATGGTGAGTTCCATTTCCGCAACGTCGGCGACGATCCGCTGACAATCACCAGGCTCGATCCGAGTTGCGGCTGCCTCTCGCCCAAGCTCGCCGGTGAAAAAATGACCTACCAACCCGGTGAACGCGGATATTTCGTGGTGGGAGTCGCCACCGCGAACGAGGCTCCCGGACCGCATACATACACCATTAAGGTTGAGTATCAGGATCCTGAGCCGCGCGAGACGGTGCTGAAGTTCAAACTCACCTTGCCCGAGCGCAAACTATCCATCGAACCGCCGGAGCTGGCCTTTTTCCAGTACAACGGCACTCCGAGCACGGCGACCATTCACATCACCGATTACCGCGGCAGCGACA
>JAHBXU010000211.1 GCA_019636315.1 Planctomycetaceae bacterium
GAAATGACGTCTGACTGATGATGACCGGGGATTCGAACGTCTCCAGGTGCGGCCCTGATGTATCGCTGCGCGCGGGAAGGTTTCCATCGCGAACAACGGAATAGCCTGCTGCCTGCTCGACCTGTCGGCGTTGCGGCAGCGGCGGCGACAGAGCACTTTCCGTCGCCTTTTTGGGGGCGCCCGGCAGATGAGACAGTTTGGCGAGGTTTGAGTCGGCCGTTCGGCCGTGAGCCGCATTCAAAACTTGAGTGCGTTGAGTCAACTTTGGCAGCACGTCTCCCATGCCCAGTTGGACTGAGGACGCATCGTAGTAATTCATTGCGGAAGGGAGCAGTACCCGCAGTGCAGCGGCTCGGCGTGCATCGGCAGGATGCGTCGAAAGCAACTCGGGCGGTTTGGCGCCGCTCTTCTGTGCGAATCGCTCCCAGAACTCCGGTGCAGCACTCGGATCGTAGCCGGCCTTGGCCATCAGGATCAGACCAATCGCGTCCGCTTCGGACTCGTGCTTGCGGCTGTAGGGAAGCAACACGCCGTATCGGGACGCAATGCCATATCCCTGCATGATCTGATCGCTGGTTGTGCTGTCCGTCTTTTCGCGGCTGATGGAATTCAGAACGCCGCCCGCGCCGGCGGCGATGGTTTCCTGAGTCATTCGCTCGGCACCGTGCCGCGCGAGGACGTGTCCAATCTCATGCGACATGACGACCGCCAGGCCGGCTTCATCCTGGCAAATGGGGATGATGCCTTCGTGGATCGCGACCTTGCCGCCGGGCAGTGCGAAGGCGTTCATCTCGTCGTCGGCAATTACGCGAAATTCCCAGTCGTAACCGGGCTTGTTGGCGACGTCGGCGATGCGCCGCCCGACACGATTGACCGCGGCCGCCAGGTCCTTGTTCTCAGAGAGACGTTTCTCCACGAGGATTTGCTGAAAAGCCTGCGTCCCCAGCAGGACCTCTTGCGATTCCGGAACGAGGACCATCTGTCGTCGTCCGGTCAGCGGCGTATTGGAGCACCCGGCCGCCATCGCCAGGATGAGCGCAGCAATCAGCCACGTCGTGCCCCGGAACCGGAGGTCGGGTCCACGCGAAGACGGCTGACTCCGCGCGTGCGCAAGGAGGACTGCGGACATGGCGGTGCGAGTCGGGAACGGACGTTCGGATGACCCGGTCGGCAACCCAGCCGGATCACGATATGGAAGAGAGAGGAGAGGAGGGGCGGCTTATACCCCAGGTCCCCGGATGAACGCAAGACCGTGTCGCCGCCGATTCGCCTGTCTCGTCCAATCACTATAATCGCGGGATGTGCCGCTCAACGGCCAGTCGAGGACGGCCCGCGATCCGTGAAGAAAGCGACGCGAACTGTTGGCTACAGCAAGAGATGCGACAGCCAAGCCATCGGCTTGGACGTGATTGGCATGTCGAATGTGCGTCGATGAGAGGCCGTCTGAACAAGGACATGGTCTTCCGTCCGCGATGGCGACCACACGGCAATGCCGTGTTCGGTTCCAACACCTCGGGTCCTTCTGGGCAGATGATCGTTTGCCGGGTGGCATGACATGCCGACCCGGCTTGGGCCGTGACGGCCTGCCACCCAGGATTCACTCAATCTGCCGAAATCCGCTGCCGACACCTGCCCCACGACCCGGTTGTCCGCTTTGTTGTCTGTTGTGTTCGCTTGGTTTACGATCTCTGGTATGGACCCTCACGCGGCGGCTCCTGTTTGTGCTCGCAAGATCCCGCCTGACGCCGCGACCTGCCCTGCGATTCGTCCCTCCTGCCCGCAGTTGCTTTGATGGAGTTCGCGCAATGACCGAATCGGCTTCAGTGACCATCAACCCCGAGAAAACGGTCCTATTGCACGAGTTCAAGCATGGACGCCCCCTGACGGCATGCTATTGGGGTCCGGATTCACGGTTCGTGTTCTTTGGCGCGGAGGACAATTTTGTCCATCGATATGATCTGACGAATCAGTCGTTGCTTTCGCTGGCCGCGCATGAAAGCTGGATTCGCAGCTTTGGGTCGTCGCCGGATGGAAATCTCCTGATCACCGGCGGCTACGACGGCCGACTGGTGTGGTGGCCGGCCGCGGCGGAACAGCCGGAGCCGATCCGTGTGCTGGATGCCCATCAGGGATGGATTCGAGCTTTGGCCGTCAGTCCCGATGGACGGTTGGTTGCTTCCTGCGGTAACGACATGCTGGTCAAGATCTGGGACGCCCTCAGCGGTTCGCTGATTCAGGAGTGCACGGGGCATCAAAGTCATGTTTACAACGTGGTCTTTCTCCCCGGTTCCAGCGAATGGCTCTCGTGCGACCTGAAAGGCAACGTCCTGGCGTGGGAACTGGCAGCTGCCGCGCCGCGCGAGGTCGCGACGGTTGCGGCATTGCACAAATATGACGAAGGATTCCGCGCGGACATCGGCGGCGCGCGGTGCATGGCGCTGCGGAGCGATGGGGTGCAACTGGCGCTGGGCGGAATCACCAACGTGAGCAACGCATTCGCCGGCGTGGGCGAAGTCGCCATCGCACTCGTGGATGTGGCCGGAGCCAAGTTGGACTTGCTGCTGGAAACTCAGGAGAAGTCGCAGGGCACGGCTTGGGGCGTGGCCCATCATCCGGAGGGATTCTGGGTTGGTCTGTCGGGCGGCGGTAGCGGCGGCTGGTTGTGGTTCTGGAGAGGAGATGCCGCGCACGAATTCTTCAAGCTGAGGTTGAAGAGTGACGGTCGCGGGATGAGTCTCTCTCCGGATCGCACGCAAGTCGCCGTGGCGCATGCCGACATGCACCTCCGCACATACGCCTTGCACGGGGACTAACACCCGCGCGATCGACGGCAAGGCTCCCGGTCGTCACTTCGTCTCACCTGCACGGGCACGGAAGCATCGCTCATCAGCAGCGGCTGCGACATGCGCGAGCCAACATGCTGCTCCGCAGGGCATCGGGCGAGGAGCACCGCCTCCTCACCTTTTGCCCGTTCATGCCGCGTCACTTTGCGTGTGGTTTCACGTCGAAGGCGACGTTCTTATCTTCGCGGGTAATTTCAATCTGCAGCGGCGTCCGCATGACGTTGGTGTAGACGTCATCAATCCGCGGCTCAGCGCCTTGCGAAACGTCGACTTCCTCATTATCCCGTCCGGAGAACTTGACCTGCATGACGGTTTCGTCCCGCAACACGACCTTGTACTTGCCTGCGATGACTCCAGGGCTGGTGCCGTCGGACGATACAAGCACAAACCGACCTTGGTCGTCGGTCGACGCGGCAAATTGGGCGCCTTCGGTCTCGTGAATGAACTCGACACGAATCATGTTGAGCGGCTGACCGTCAACCGTGATCGTCCCCTCCACCGGAAATGTTTCCGGGGGACTTTCCCCGCAACCGCTGACAAACGCCGCGGCGGCGACAAACAGCACCAAAACCGACAACTTGAGCTTCAACATGTCCCCGTCGTCCTTCATCAGCCACATAGATGGGTCTTGTGAGCACCCGGGGCGCACAACTGCACCCCCTCCGCAGTCAAAGTACCCGAAGAGGTACGGAGTCGCAAGCACCTGATCCCATAAGACGATCCTTGAGGTGTGATCCCCTCTGAGTTGGGATGGAGGCCGGTTTCGGCGACATGGTGCGATGCCATCTGCTTGAGCGCCTTGACGATGTCGGCCTGCGCGTCGGCGATCGGGTGTAGTTCACCGGGAGCGGTTTCGACATCAAAGCACAGGCCCTGCTCTTCACAGGTCCTGACTAAACCGTCAATGAATGGCCGGCCGCGCCGACTGTGTCCCTTAAACTTGACACTGGCATACAACGGCAAATGAGCGATGGGTCTTTATGGCTTTGCGGATGTTTCACGCGGTTCGACGCCAACTGACGTTTACAGTCGCTTGGAGTCCGCGAGGTTGCGCCTCTGACCGAACGGACGCTTGAGCCGGACTGTGCGGGTCGTGAAGAGACGCAGAATGTCAATAAATGATCACGGCGTTGCTTTTCAGCCGTCCGCAGGATCGGCTATCGTGGAACCTCAGAACTGACCATCCTCAGGGAGACTCCGATGTCCGCATTGCGTTCCGTCAGTCGTCGCCAGTTCCTCAAATCATCTGCTGCAGCCAGCGTGGCATTTGCCGTTCCGTCCATTGTGCCTAGCACATGCTTCGGAGCGAACGAGCGCATCACGGTCGGTTGCATCGGCGTGAGAAACCAGGGCACGGGAAACCTGAAGCGTTTTCAGAAGGCCGGCTGCAATATCGGCGGCCTCTGCGACGTCGACCAGAACGTCCTCGCGGAAGCCGCCAGGCTCGTCGACGTCCGTCCACCGCTCCACGCAGACTATCGGCAGCTCCTCGATCGTCGCGACATCGATGCGGTGGTCATCACCACGCCCGATCATTGGCACGCCCTCATCACGGTTGATGCATGCCGGGCCGGCAAAGATGTGTACTGCGAGAAACCTTTGTCCCTCACGATTGCCGAGGGACGCCGGATGGTCGAGGCGGCCCGCACACACAATCGGATCGTGCAGACAGGGTCACAGCAACGATCGGCGCCGCAGTTTCGTCAGGCGTGCGAACTGGTGCGGAACGGACACATCGGCCGATTGCAAACGGTGCTGGTCGGGATCCCCGGACCGAATCATCCTGGCGATCCGGGACCCGACACGGCCCCCCCGGCGGAGTTGGACTATGAAACCTGGCTGGGCCCGGCGCCGTTTCGACCCTACAACGAAAAACGCGTGCACTACAACTTCCGCTTCTGGTGGGACTATTCCGGCGGGCAGATGACCAACTGGGGCGCCCACGACCTCGACATCGCCCAATGGGGCATGGGAACCGACGACACCGGCCCCGTCGCCGTCGAAGGCGTCGCCACCTTCCATCCGGAAGGCTTCCATGACGTCACGGAAACGTGCCGCATCACCCATCACTACGAAAATGGCGTGCAGGTAATCGTCGGCCAACAACAGAAGGACATCCCCAAGGGAGCCACGTTTGTCGGCGCCGAAGGCCGCATTTTTGTGAACCGCAAGGGGCTGATTGCAGAACCGTCCGACATCGCCGAGCGCGATCTCAGCAATGCGGACATCAAACTGATTGTGAGCGATGACCACACGCAGAACTTCCTCGACTGCATCCGCTCGCGGGAGTTGCCCATCTGCGATGTCGAGATCGGGCATCGCTCCGCGACAGTCTGCCACCTCGGGAACATTGTGTGCCGGCTGGGGCGATCGATCCAATGGGACCCGCAAGCGGAGCGAATTATCGGCGACGATGACGCGCAGGCGATGGCGGATCGTCCGTATCGCGCGCCCTGGACGCACACCTCACGGTGAACAATCCAAGCCGGATGACGCGAGCCCGCCTATAATGAGGGAACGGTCGACCGTTGTTCCGGTTGACGCGGCACCAGCCAGAAGAAGCGGAACGAGAGCTGTCCGCACGTTCGGCAGCGGACCCGCTTCAACAACAGCAATCGATACCAAACCGTGTCTGCAGAGGTGCTCTGAAAGACGTTCGGTGAGTGGCAGCGGCGGCATTGCATCAGCAACAAATCCATAGGACGGCGCCGCGGAAGGTCGACTCGATGCAACGAAGTCCGTTCCGCAGTCCTGATTTTACGCGCCCAGGTCGGAGACATTGATGAGTGATTCACTGCATTCGTTTTCCTTCACGCTGCTTACGACCATTGCCGTCCTCTTGCCGGGACACTTGGGACGCGCGGATGACGCACGATCGACCGTCGCGCCCCCTTCCGCCGAGGCGGCGCATCTCGCCAATCTGAAGCAGGTCACGTTCGGGCTGCCCCGCGCGGGCGAAGGCTATTTCTCTCCAGGCGGCGATACGGTTGTCTATCAGGCAAATCCCGTCGGATATCCCTTCTACCAGATTTACGTGCAAAGGCTCGACGAACGGGTGCCGCAGCGGATCAGTCCCGGGCGTGGGCGAACGACCTGCGCCTACTTCACTCCCGATGGAGAGCGAATTCTCTTCGCCTCCGCGCACACCAATCCCGAGATGGAGCAGATCGAAGTCGCCGCCCGCAGGCTCGAAGCCGAGGGAGGACGCCGCCGCTACGAATGGGACTTTGATCCCGCAATGGACATTTACACCGTCAAAGCAGACGGCACCGACTTGACCCGCCTCACCGACGCGCCGGGCTACGACGCAGAAGGAAGCTACTCGCACGATGGTCGCTTCATCGTGTTTACCTCAACCCGCGACGGCGATCCGGACCTCTACGTGATGAATGCCGACGGCACGGACGTCCGTCAGCTGACCAACGTCGACGGCTATGACGGCGGTCCGTTCTTTTCGCCGGACGATCGCTGGATCATCTTTCGCAGCGACCGCCAGGAGCAACATATGCTGCAGCTGTACGCCATCTCGGTCGACGGCAAGCACGAAGTGCAGCTCACTGACGACCTCAAAACCGTCAACTGGGCGCCCTACTTTCATCCCAGCGGCAAGTACATCGTCTGGGCTCGCGCGGACTACTCCCGTGGGCCGCAATTCGCCAACTTCGACCTGTATACGATGGATGTCGACATGAGTGACGGCGGCTTCCGCGCCGGACAGGTCACGCGCATTACCGATCACGAAAGGGCCGACGTCCTGCCGGTCTTCAGTCCCGATGGTACGAAGCTGATGTGGACGTCGACACGCACGGACGATGGCACGAGCCAGCTCTGGATCGCCGACTGGCTTCGCGCCGGCGAGTGAACTCGGAGATGCCCTGCCGCCATACTCGACGACTTCCCAGGCCGACGGCTCCGCCGTCGAGCGGGGACGATAACGCATCGTTCGCTCACGCGATTGTGAATGGTGAACGCGACCATCATTGACCGCCGAGCCGTCGGCTTGGGTGATCCCTCATATGATCTTCCTCCGCCCTGAAACGCTCGACCATCGTCAGGCCGTCCGGGAACTGAATCGTG
>JAHBXU010000212.1 GCA_019636315.1 Planctomycetaceae bacterium
TGGACGTGCACCGGGTCTCTTGCAGGAAAGATCCCGTACTCGTCCGTCTCACCGTAGGCGACGCCCCCTTTGGTCCCCCCGCCGACGAGAAGGCAACTGAACGCCCGGTGCCAGTGATTGCGGCCCGGACCGGGATCCCAGGGTGTGCGGCCGAATTCCGTACAGATGACGACCAATGTTTCGTCCAACAGACCGCGGTGGCGCAGGTCGGCAATGAGCCCGGCGAGCGGTTGATCGACCTTCGCGGCCATCGGCCGGTGGGCCTGCATGTCGCCGTGAGAGTCCCAGTTGCGACTGGCGCCGGAGTCAATCAGTTCAACCGTCCGCACACCGCGCTCAATCATCCGTCGTGCCACAAGACATTGCCAACCGAACGAGTTGAGTTTGTTCTTCTTGACGTTGTACTGCTTGAGCGTGGCCCGCGTTTCCTGCGAGAGATCGAACACCTCGGGGGCCGCCTGCATCATGCCACGGGCCGTGTGAAAGCTGTTGATGCGGGCACGGAGATTGGGATCGCCGGATCGTGCAGCCGCGTGGGCTTCGTTGACGTCGCGGAGCATGAGCTGTTCGAGTTCCGCGAGCGTCGCCGTCCGGGCCTGTGACTTCAAATTGGCAATCGGTTCTTCGCCGGGAATGATTCGCGTCCCCTGGTGTTCGGGCGGCAGAAAGCTGCTGTCCCACACCTGCCCGCCGGCGTAAGGAAGATGTTCGCAGAGGACGACGTACGGCGGCAGATTGGGGTTGAGCGTGCCCAGACCGTAACTCAACCACGATCCCAGACTGGGCATGGGCACCGTGGCCGAACCGGTGTGCATGGCGAGCACGGACTGGAAGTGCTCCAGAATGTCCGTGTGCAGCGTGCGGATCACGCAGAGTTCGTCGGCGACCGTTCCCAGGTGCGGAAACAGCTCGCTGATGGCGATGCCCGATTCTCCGTGCGGGGTGAATCTGAACGGCGATCCCAGCAGAGGCTGAGTTGTGACGCTCCGCAGATCCTCGGCCGAGACCGTCTTGCGATGGTCGGCCGTTAGTTGAGGCTTGGGATCGAACGTATCGACGTGCGAAAAGCCACCCGTGAGGAATACGAAGATCAACTGCTTGGCTTTCGCCGGATGATGGGACGGCTGAGGCGCCAGCGGATGCCCGCCGCCAACGCGTGCGGCCACGCACAAACGTTCGTTGATGAGGCCGGCCGTGAGTCCTGCCGCCGAACATTTCAGAAACTCGCGCCGCGTATTTTGAGTCATCAGCTCAACCCCCATCGACCGTTTGAAGAGGAATTCGTGTGGCCGCACCTGGGAAAGGTGCGGCGAATCGAATCGTCAGTCCACGTTGTCAATCCACATAGAAAAACTCATTCGACGATAAGAGCACGCGGGCGTAAATGGCCCAGGCGTTCCGCTCTCGATCTGCCTCCGACATCTCCTCGGCTTCCAGAGCATCAAGCAACCGGTCCACGTAAGCGGACCCTCGTTGCATTTCGTCCACCGTTGCAGCACGGGTGAAGCAAAGCTGGTAGGCCGCCGCGATGCGTTCGCTCGGTTCCTCCGAATTCGCGACGAGTCGTTGCGCGAACGCACCGGCGATCTGCGCCATCTCCGGGCTGTTCATCAGGTAGAGTGCCTGCGGTGTGACAGTGGATGATGTGCGCTTCTCTGTGGTGGAATTGGTGTCCGGCCCGTCGAACAGCGCGAGGAACGGGTGCCGCTGAATGCGCTGCGTCATCAGGTACACGCTGCGGTGAGGCGTGTCGTAGCAGTCCTTAAATTGACTGTGTTGGGTCCATTTCCAGTCCTTCATCGGCGGGAAGGGGTGTTCCTCCGGCCGGTCGAGATTCAGCGTGCCGCTGACGGCGAGCATGGCATCCCGAATTGCCTCGGCATCGAGTCGCCTGCGGTCATGCTTCCAGTAAAACGAGTTGCCCGGATCGATGGCCGCGCTGTGTGGATCATCGTCGCTTGCCAGTTGCCAGGTCCTGGACGTGAGAATCAGCCGGTGCATGTGTTTGATGCTCCAGCCGCTGCGGACAAACTCTGACGCCAGGAAATCAAGAAGCTCCGGATGCGTGGGGTCGCTGCCGCTGATACCGAAATTTGAGGGCGTGTCGACAATGCCGCGGCCGAAGTGCCCCTGCCAGATCCGATTGACCATCACACGCGCCGTCAGCGGATGATCGGGGCGCGTGATCCACTCCGCAAGTTGCAATCGCCCGCTTTGGCCCTCCGGGATTTCGAGCGACTCGGGGGAAAGGAACGCGATCGCTCCGCGCGACACAACGTCCCCCGGTTGTGCGGGTTCGCCGCTGTACTGCACGCGGGCGTCATGCGGCGCCCCCTCCTGAACCGCGTACGCTCCCGGCACGCCGTCCGGCAGGCCGGGGCGAAGAATCACAACCTCTTCCGAACGCAGGCGGGCGACCTCCTTCTCCAGCGCCTCCTTTTCAGAGTCATCGCACGACTTGACCTTTTCCTCCAACGACGCAATTTCATCACGGAGTGCTTTGAGCCTGGCCTCAAACGCCTCCCGCAAAGGGCCGATCTGTTCCTCCGGCAGCAGTGAGACAAAGTGCTGGCGCGGGCGCTTCATCGACTGGAACTCTTCGCCGCCCGCCCAGGGAAACTGCGTGCTCTCGAAGATGCCGTAAAGCGCGTAATAGTCTTCCGTCGTGACGGGATCGAACTTGTGATCGTGGCAGCGGGCGCACTTCATCGTCAGGCCAAGGAACGCACGGCCCACGGTATCGATTGTGTCCTCGAGCGTCAGATGCCACAGCTCGTAGGGCGCTGTGGCATAACGGCGGCTCAGTGCGAGAAACCCGGTGGCGATCACCTGTTCGGCGCCGCGACCATCACCCCCACGGGCGGCAGCTCGTTGGTCTTCTGGATGTCGGGCGAGAATGTCGCCGGCGAGTTGCTCGTACACAAACTGGTCGTAGGGTAGATCGGCGTTGAACGCGTCGATGATGTAGTCGCGATACAGCCTCACCTCGGGAATGGGATAATCGGCGTTGTCGCCGGCCGTGTCGGCATAGCGGACGACGTCCATCCAATGCCGCCCCCAACGTTCTCCATATTGAGGGGATGCAAGCAACCGCTCGATCAGATCGACGATGGCCGCGTCACGGTCGTCAGCAGCTGCCTGGAGGAACGCAGCCGTCTCCTCCGTCGAAGGCGGCAATCCGATCAGGTCGAAGGAAAGCCGCCGGATGAAAGCCTCATTCTCCGCGGGTCCGACCGGTCGCAGATCGTGCCTGCTCCACTGAGCGGCGATCAAGCGGTCGATCGGATGTCCCGACCCGTTCTCGACAGGCGGGGGAATTTCGACGTCACCGACGGGTTGAAACGCCCAATGGGCAGCCTCGTTGCGGAGATCGATGGCGGCCGGCCATGCAGCGCCCGCAGCAATCCACTGTTCGAAATCCGCGACGACGTCCTGCGGGAGCGGCTGATCCGGCGGCATCTGCACATCGTCGTGTTCGCGATCGATCGCGCGAAGCAACAGGCTCGCCGCAGCATCGCCGGGAACAATTGCCGGGCCACTGTCGCCGCCGCCCAGCAGCGCGTCCCGGGTGTCGACCCGCAGGCCCTGGCTGGCCTTCATCTCGCCGTGACACTTGATGCACGACTTCACCAGCACCGGACGGATACGGGTTTCAAAAAACTCAGCCGAATCCGCTGGAGTCTCCGCCCGTCCACGTCCGGAAGGCAGCGCAGCCAGGATGATGATCGTCAGCAGAAGATGTTTGTGGAAGGTCATGATGCACCATGGCAGGGACACGCGGTGCGGCAGGAACCGGAACGGCGTCCGGCGGCGCTCCAGTATATCGCCATCATCGACCGAGCGGAATGTTGGCCCCGACAGGAACCCAGATCGGGGTCCGTCAGGAAATGACCGCTCGCGCGCTCGCAACCCCCGACCATCGTTTGCTCGTGCATCTCGTGACTCTTCAGCAGATGCACTTTTCAATCAAAACATTCCCCAGCCGATGGCGCTGCCGTTGGACCATGTCCCCGAACGTTCCGACACCCGAGGGATCGTGATTGGAAGATCTCAGCGTTGTTGACCGACGGCTTGCAAAGTGGAGATGTCGGCCGCGGCTATTGCGGCGGCGCGGTCCATACGGCCGTGTTGATCGCAAAGTACTTATTCACAAACGGCGGTGCTTTGCGGCTCGCGTACCACATCCGGAGCGAGCCATCCGCCTCACGAAGAATCGACTGGCTGGTCACGTAGTGAGACTCCCAAGGGCGCTCCGGGTCCGGGCGGAAGACCGGATTGTGTCGCGACTTCTCCCATTTCAGGCCATCGGTGCTGACGGCGAAGCCGAGCGCCGTTGTGTTCGGCCGCTCGCTCCAGTAACTGCCGTACCACATCAGATACACGCCGTCGAGGTGCAGCACGGTCGGATAAAACAGCCGCTGTTTTTCCCAGGCCTGATCGATCACGATGCATGGTTCGTCCGAGACGGTCCATGAACGTCCGTCATCGCTGGCGGCATGACGAATGATCCACGGCTCGGAGGACACGTCGACGAACCACATCCGATAGCCGTCGTTCGTTTTGAGGATGCTCGGCGCGTAGACGTTCTCCAACTGCGGCGGAGACGGAGACGACCAATCGATGCCATCAATGCTCGTCGCCTCATGCAGCGTATGCAGACCGGTCCCCCCTTCGAACCAGGTGGACGCAAACCACATCCGCAACTTGCCGTCCTCACGCAGTGCGTGACCGTCGCCCGTCCGAAGAAGGGTCGGCGTGAGGATCGAGTGCCGCCCGTCACCGAACTGGTACACCGGGTTTCCCGGTGGCTTCGCAAAGGTGCGCCCATCGCGGCTCGTTGCCAGTCCCAGATCGAAGACCCGCTCCGCCACGCGGCCGGTTGAGCCGCAATACCACAAGCGATATGTGCCATTCTCGGACGACACCATCGGTGCGAATATGTGCGTGTCGTCAAACTGGCCCACCGCGCCCAGCGACACAATTGGCCCCTCCGTATCGCGGACCCATTCCTGCGTAGCGTCCCGCCAGCGTTCGGCGTTCGGCGGACCCTGTGCCTGCAAAGCAGGCGTCTCGAAGAATGAAGCCAGGACCACGGCACTCGCGAGCCAGTGCCGCGCGGCAGGGATTGGGATCCTGACCGGACTGGACGCCTTAATCGGATCAGACAACGCCGCTTCACCCATTCTTAACGTCATGGACATGCATTTCTGGCAGTCTGGGCCGATCATCCGCAAGGACTCGTCACGGGACACACAAATGAGACCGGGGCCGGGTGTGAGATATGACGGCTATTCAATGGCCGATCATCGTGCCCGTGAGTGGGCCACCCCACGTCGAATTTGCAAATCCCAAGCACAAGCGGCTGTAAATTGTGCAACGCGAGTAGCCGAACTGGACCACCGGCGTCCGATGTAGAATTTCCCACAAGACGCATAACACTCTTTCTGAAATGAGGTTATGCAACATTTTTCCACCCCGATTCGAGGAAGTCAGCGCCGAACGGCACAATCGATGCACTAACCCTTCCCCGGTGCCCAAGAGCACCCAAGAGAGAGGAAACCCTTCCGGCCCCTTGAGAAAGGGCCACCATCCCTTCCCCGCGTCACACCTCCAATTTCCCCAGAGAAGCCGAGAGGACCCGCATCCTTTCGGCTTCTTGTCTTCTTTGGGGCCGTCACTGTTTTAACCGGTGACCAGCTTTGTATTGAAGCGGCCTTCGTTGATCGTCGGACGCTCCGGTCGGCCGTTATCGTCGTAGGTGAGCTGCATGTGGTCCAGGCCGAGCAGCCCCAGGATCGACGCGTGAATATCGCGCACGTGCATTTTGTCTTCGATGGCGTACAGTCCCAACTCGTCTGTGGCGCCTATCGTTTGCCCGCCTTTGACGCCGCCGCCCGCCATCCAGATGGAGAAGCCGGTCGGATTGTGATCTCGGCCGTCCCGCTTTTCGCTCATGGGCGTACGACCGAACTCGCCGCCCCAGACCACGAGCGTTTCGTCCAGCAGTCCCCGCTGTTTGAGATCCCTGAGGAGTCCAGCGACCGGCTTGTCCATCGACCGGCACAAACGGGAATGGTTCTTCTCGATCGCGGAATGTGAATCCCACTTGCTGCCGGCGCCGCTATAAAGTTGAACGAATCGCACGTCCCGTTCGACGAGTCGCCGGGACAGCAGGCAGAGACGTCCGAACGACGCCGTCTCTTCATCATCAAGGCCATACAGCGCCCGTGTGGCGGCCGTCTCCTGCGACAGGTCGACCGCCTCCGGCGCGTGGGCCTGCATACGAAACGCCGTCTCGTAACTCCGAATGCGGGCTTCCAGCTCGCTTTGCTGCGGATAGGAGTCCGCCAATTCGCGATTGAAACGCTGTAGCAGGGACAGCTTCCGTAGTTGGCGGGCATCCGTCACGCCGTCGGGAAGCTGCAGGTGCGCGATCGGTTCATCGCTCGCACCATTGATTCGCACGCCCTGATGTGCGGCTGGCATGAACCCGGCGCCCCAGTTGCGGGGACCATTCACGGGACTGCCGTCGCTGTCGCACATCACGACAAATGCGGGGAGATTGCGATTCGCCGCGCCCAGCCCGTAGTGCACCCACGAGCCCAACGAGGGCCGTCCGGCGATGTTGAGGCATGTGTTCATCTGGCACACGCCGCCCGAGTGGTTGATGCCATTGGTCCAGCAGGAGCGAATGACCGCAATGTCGTCGAGACACTCGGCGATCTGCGGGATCCATTCGGACGCCCACAGGCCGCTTTCCCCGTGCCGCGTCCATGTACGCGGAGCAGCGAGGAGCGGCGACCCCTTTTCCCCCATCGCCGTGATCGGTTCGTGGAAACTCGCAGGGAGCGGTTGTCCCGCCAGTTCGTTGAGTAAGGG
>JAHBXU010000213.1 GCA_019636315.1 Planctomycetaceae bacterium
AGCAGAAGATAAGGGAGAGTGAAGCAGGCGCCCCCGAGTGCGAGCGCCGTGCCCGGCGTCATCTCGGGGATCTGCTGCGCAATCGGCACAACGAGCCAGCGCAGCATATTGTCATTGAACGCCCCCAGCAGTTGCGTCAACACGAGGCCCACAAAGCTGCGGGATCGCAGGTCTCCCGGTTTGGGTTCCGAGAATGTCAGGCCGCTAGTGGTCATCATCATCTTCGAGCGCATTCGCCGATCGCATCACGGAATCCCGACAATCGGGCCGTCTCTTGTGATGGGGCGTGAACCGCGAGAGCATATCACGCAATTTTGTCTGGGGAAAAGACCGCCTTGCACAAGGCGGGATGCCGTTGGCCAGCGCACATCCGTATAGAATGCCGCGCTATCTCCCCTTGGGACGAGCTTTCCCCCCCTGCACTTTCAGCTGGCGCAGCTTTTTCTGAAACTGCTTGAGCTTTGTCGCCGGGCGGCGAGGCTGTGATCGAGGATTGCGGCTCATGATCGCGTGTCTCCCATGTGATTCTATCCGTGGTCATCCCGCGCGGATAGAATCCCCTTCACGGCGAGTTCGAGTTGACACCACCTGACGGAGAGAGAACAGATTCATGGCGCAATGGGAGCGGGTGGCCGATCGGCAGGAGCTTATTGACGGCGGGCGGAAGTCGGTCGTCGTCGATGAGACGCCCGCACTTCTGCTCCACCTGGCGCGGTCATATTTCTGTATCGAAGACGTCTGCACGCACGACGGGCAACCGTTGACGGACGGGCCCGTCTCGGAAGGACAGATCACCTGTCCGCGGCACGGCGCCCGGTTCGACGTCCGGACAGGGGCCGCCACCTGCATGCCGGCCACCGAGCCGATCCGCACATTCGCCGTTGAAGAGCGGGACGACGGGATTTACGCCCGGGCAGACTGAACGCCGCGGGCGTCTGCAGTGTGCAACGAAATGCGTCGCCGATGCAGCATGCACTCACGCTGCCGCTTGAACGACCTTGGGCCGCCGTGGAAGTCGAATGCGGAATGTACTGCCGCGCCCGGGACCTTCGCTGGCGGCTTCGAGCAATCCGTCGTGATCGCGCACGATGCGGTGGCTGATCGACAGGCCCAACCCGGTTCCCTTGCCGGATTGTTTGGTCGTGTAGAACGGCTCGAACAGATGCTCGAGGACGTTGGCCGTCATCCCGCAGCCGTCATCTGAGCACGTCACCTCGACCCAGTCTGGTGTTTCGCGGATTCCAATGAAAACGTTGCCGCCCGGATTTGTGGCTTCGACCGCATTGGCGATGATATTCAGGGCGACCTGCTTGATCTCCGATCCGTTGACAAAAGCATAGTACGGCTGGTTGACGTCAAAACGAATGTTGCGATCCCGGAACTTACCGACATGTTTCAACATGGAAACGACATCCCGCACGATGGCGGTGACGTCGTACTGATTCCGTTCGGAGTCCTTCCCGCGGGCGAAATCAAGCAGTTTTTCGGTGATCGAGCGGCAGCGGGACGATTCCGTCTGCATCATCTGCAGATACTCGCGGATGATGGCTGCATCCTGCGGTTCGGCGTGCACGAGCAGCTCGTTGAGCCGATACTCCAGCCCTTCGGCCGCTGTGGCGATCGCGTGCAGGGGATTGTTGATCTCGTGCGCGACGCCCGCCGCCAGAAAGCCGACCCCCGCCAACTTGGCGGACTGCACCAGTTGCTGTGTTTGCTGCTGAACCTGCCGGTCAAGATCCGCCGCGATCGATTGGAAGCGCTCCGTCATATGGTTGAACGCTGCGGCGAGATCGGAGATCTCATCGTTGGTGTTCAGGTCGATACGAAAGTCGAAGTCCCCTGCGGCGACGCGACTCGCCCCGCGGTGCAGGGCGCGGATGGGGGTCACCACCACCCGGTAGGCGAAGTAGGCCAAGCCCAGGAACAGCATGAGCGCCGAGAGACTGGTGACCCAGACCAATGTGATGTAGGCCTTGTGCTCGTTGCGGGCATCCTCCAACCGCAACTGGACGTTCCTGGCTTCCGCCGGTTCTGGCAATTCCTTGATGCGGCTGCTCAATTCGGCGACCTGGTGCAGCAGGTACGAGAGCGCCAACTGGTGCCGCCGCGGATCCTCCCAGGCGTCCCAATTGTGCTCGCAGTGGATCAGCAGAGCTTCGATGTCATTCTTGAGTGCATAGAAGGACTTTCGCTGCTGCGTGATACTGTCCGCGACATAAGGAGTGGCCGACAGCCGGGCGAAGTATCCTTCCAGTTTGTCAAAATGCTGCCGTGTGACCTGCTCAACTTTCTTGAGTCCCTGTTCGATTTGCGTCCGCTGAATCTGGTAGGCCACCTGACGCTTCTGCGGGTGATCCTCGGCCCGGTACTCCGTGCTCAAGGGGCCGATCAGCTCCATGATGGCGGCCACCAGATCGGCGTTGCGCGGCGTCGTGCTGATGATCAGATCGAGTTCCTTCACCATCCGCTTGTACTTGGACAAGCCCGACAGACCGCCGATGGACAGAAGGCCCAGCGTCATCAGCAGGACCGCCAGCCCAAGTGTCATCTTGCGGCGAATGGAACGAGTCAGCAACATGTCCCCCTCCCTGAACAGCGCCGTCGGCAACGGAAGGGGCGAACCATAGCAAGGAACCGGTCCGGGCGCGAAGACGGAACGTCGTCACATGTTGCTGGAGAGCTCCGGTTCGCTGATCGGCTTATTCTGGACTTGCACGGCCGACATCAGCGTATCGATGGCCTTACCGTACTCCCGAAGCGCCAGGGCCTTCCGCTGGGAGCCGAGTGCTTCGCGGGCACCGTCGACCGCGGCGTGGTAGTTCTTCCAGTTCACACTCCAACCGTCCTCTTCGGCTGTGCGCCGGAGTTCGGTTCCGATATTGGCGAGTTCGTCGAGCAGTTCCTTAACCGGGCGGGCCACGTACGATCGATAGGGGACGCTGCCCTCCGTGGGCCCAGCCGCCTCATCGAACGACGACCGCTGAATTCCGATCGCACGCCAGGCCTTCCAGGTCAAAATCATCCCTCCGACAGCCGAAATCAGCAGCAAGCCCAGACCGGGCGTCCGATGATCGAACAGGGAAAGCGTTGTGCCCGAAACCAGTCCCACACCGATGAGCCAGAACCACAGCAACCACTTCCAGCTGAGGACCGACGGCGCCGCAGGGGCGATCGGGATCGGCGGCGGCGGCACGTTCGCCGGCAGCGGGCCGACGCGGACGACAATCACCGTGCAGTTGTCTGTTCCGCCTCGCAGATTCGCCAGATGCACCAACAATCGAGACGCCGATTTCGGCGGCAGATCGCGGACGATCGTGGCGATTTCCCCTTCGCGGACATGCGCCGTCAGTCCGTCGGAGCAGGCGACGAAGACATCGTCTGGAAACACGGGAATTGGGCCCTCAATGTCGATCTCGACGTTCGCCTCAGGACCCAGAGAACGCGTGATGACGTTTCGGTGTTCCTGGAGTGCGATATCCTCGGGTCGGAGCCGCCCCCGTTGTTCCAGTTCCCACTGCAGACTGTGGTCGAACGTCAATTGATCGATCCGGTCGCGGCGAACCCGGTAGATGCGGCTATCGCCGACGTGCCCGATCACAGCGCCTTTCTCGCACAAAGCGAGGGCCGTGCAGGTGGTGCCCATCCGCTGAAAATCGCGATTCTGCGTGCCCCGCGCATGAATCGTCCGATTGGCGGCCTCGACGGCGGCACGCATGGCCCGCAGAACGTCCCCCTCCCGCGTCTTGAAGTAAGACTGCGGCAGGGTATCCGTGGCCATTTTACTGGCCAGTTCCCCGACGGCATGCCCCCCCATCCCGTCGGCGACGACAAACAGGTGCCCACGATCGCGCCAGACGGCTTCATCGCTTGCGAGCAATGCAATGCAGGCGTCTTCGTTGTTCTGTCGCCTCAACCCGACATCAGTCTTGGCGGCGAATTCGACGCGTTGCTCCCAACGCATGGGCTGTTCCGTCTGCAAATCGAAACCGAGGGTGAGCCTGTTCATCGTACAGGCTCTCCTCCTCGCAAGCAAAGCGATGTCGGCAAGTTGCGGCCGTCCGGTGAGGGGCGCCCGCACGATGGATGGCAAGCTGGGGGATCGAGGCGCGCCCCCGGCCCCCCCTCCTTTAAGAGGAGAGGATGCCTGCCGAAATCCGCACGGGCGCCCGGACGTTCGCCGTCGATCGCCGGTTGTGGCAATTCGCCCGCACCGGCCTTAGAATACCGTCACCCGAGCCGCGACCGGCTCGTCTACGAGCGGCAGCAGCGACTTCCCGGTCGCTGTGCGGAGGAGAGAATCTCGCATCTCCCCCTGCTTTGATCCCCGTCAGAAGACCGTTGTTGGAGACGACGATGCCCGATTCTGGTTCTGTCCGCGCCCGCGTCCGAACGATCCTGCTGCTGGTGCTGGCGATTGGAATCGTGGGAACATGCCTGCCGACGAGCGGATGGGCGTTTCAGGGGGACGGGGCGGGGGCCGCAGCGCCTGCAGCACCGCCGGCTGCTGAACCGGCGCCGGCGTCGCAGAGCTTTCTGTCCTGGATGGTCCAGGCGTCGGGAATCTTTGGCGCGGTCCTGTTGCTGCTGTCATTCCTCATGGTGGCCATCATCATGATGAACATTCTGCAGGTCCGACGCGAGAATCTTCTGCCACAGTCGTTTGTGGAGGCGTTTGAAGCCAAGCTGCAAAGCAAGGACTATCAAGGCGCCTATGAGATGGCCCGCGGCGACGATTCATTTGTCGCGCGCGTCCTGGCCGCCGGGCTGAGCAAACTCAATCGGGGCTACAATGAGGCCATTGAAGGGATGCAGGAAGTGGCCGAGGAAGAAACGATGGAGATGGAACATCGCCTGAGCTATCTGGCCCTGATTGCATCGATCTCTCCCATGATTGGATTGCTTGGCACGGTCTACGGCATGATTGAGAGTTTTCGCGTGATTGCCAACTCCCCGACGCAGCCGAAGCCTTCGGAGCTGGCGGAGGGCATCTCCACGGCATTGTTCACCACACTTGAGGGCCTGACGGTCGCGATCCCGGCGATGATTGCGTACAGCATCCTCAAGAACCGGATGAATCGTTACGTGCTCGAGGTGGGCATGGTGAGCGAGGGCTTGATGAGCCGGTTTTCCTCTGTCGGCAAGGCCGGCAAGCCGCCGGTCCCGGGAACGTGACATTCCAGCGGCGACTCTGACACTTTAGATCAAGTGACTGGTTGGCTCTCATGCGCATCAAGTCCACGCAACCGAACGTCGTCGATCTCGACATGACACCGATGATCGACATCGTGTTCCAGCTGATCGCGTTCTTTATGATCGTGACCAACTTCGAGCAGACTCAGGCGGATGAGCGGGTCAAACTTCCCGAGAACCAACTGGCGCGGCCTCCCATGACTCCGCGCGATCAGGAACTCTATGTGAACATCGGGTTCCAGCGGGACGACCAGGGGCGCCTGCTGGATCCGCAACCGTATGTCTTTTCCAAGGAGGGACCGAAGACGGTGACGGGTTTCGGCAGCGAACTTCAAATGGAGTCCCGCGTCGCTCAAGCGAAAAAGATCGACCCCAAAACAATCACGGTGGTCATTCGTGCGGATTCCGATACCCCCGCGGGCGTTGTCCAGGATCTCATCAAACTCGCACAGGATCATGGCTTCGAGAAGTTCGCATTGAAAGCAAAATCTCAGCCGCTCGACGAATAGACATGTCGCCGTCCCGAAATCAGAACAGATCGGCAAATCGGTCGAAGTTCGAAGGATCAGCGAGGGCGACTCTCGGCATCATCACTTTGTTCGTCCCTCGCAAACGCGTTGGGTGACGATCGTCCCGTACTCGCGGCGTCTTCCCTTTGTCTCTCACACGGCCCGCCTCATGATTCTGCGGCATCGAAGCAGTCTCCAGAAGATCGAGATGCAGATGGCGCCGATGATCGACGTCGTCTTCCAGTTGTTGATTTTCTTTATGCTCACGCTGAAGATCCTGTCGCCCGAAGGGGACTTCAACGTCAATATGCCCATCGGGCAGGCGCGGGCCGACGAAGACACCGAACTACGCGATGTGATTCCCGTGCGGCTGTCCGCCAATCCGGATGGAACACTCAAAGACGTCGCCCTCGGCAGCCGCTCGCTCGGAAATGACGAGCGCGTTTTCGACCGCCTCAATAACGACATGGTTGGACTGGTCGGGCGCGGTGCGGGTGGCTTCAGCGACGAAGTCGAGGTCGAAATCGATTTCGACTACGGGCTGCGCTACAACTACGTGATTCAGGCCCTCTCCGCCTGCACGGGCCGTATCAATCCTCAGACCAAGGAAGTGGTGACGCTCGTCGACAAGGTCAAGTTCGCCAAACCCCGTCCCCGCCCCGAGAGTGCGGAATAACACCGCATCGAGATCACGAGACAACAAGAACAGGCAAGAGACGAGTCCGCCAGCATCAGCCGGGTCCGGCGGTGGATTGCGGTCGGCACATGCGGCCGGCCGCCCTCGTGGTGCAAACATCACCCGACATGCAACGGCTCGAGTGCGTCTCCCGATTGCATCTGCTCCCATTGACTGAGCGTGTACATGACTTCGCGATGCTTCGAGCCGTTATATGGTCCGACGATCCCGTCCTCGGCCATATAGTCAATCATCCGCGCCGCTCGTCCGTAACCGATGCCGAGTGCCCGCTGCAACAGCGAGCAGCTCCCACGCCCCTCGCGAATGACGACTTCGCAGGCCTGAGCATACAGGTCGTCGCGGTCACGGATGGCGTCGATTCCCCCACCGCCTGACGAAGCGGCTTCGGACGTTGCCAGCGCAATCTCGGCACAGTAACGAGGCTCGACGTCACTGAAGAAGTCGATCACCGAATTCACCTCGCCGTCGCTGAC
>JAHBXU010000214.1 GCA_019636315.1 Planctomycetaceae bacterium
GGTGGGCAGGGGGTTGTGGAGCATATCAACTCCGAGGTCGATGTGGTGATGATCGTTCTCTCCGGCAACGGGAGTGTCTTTCTTGACGGGCGATCGATGGACCTTGCGCCAGGCGCGGTCCTGATGATTCCCAAAGATGTATCCCGAGCTATCCAGGCTGGGGAAGGTGGCGTGGCCTATCTCAACGTCCACAAACGACGCAAACGCTTGAATCTGGGCGATCCCGCCGACCGAATTCAAAAACAGCAGAACTTACCAAGGAGCTAGATATCCATGATTTCCACACTCGTCGCCTTGTTTGCCATAGCATCTGCCCCGCAAGCCGATCTGACCGTGCTGGCTGCGGCCTCCTTGAAAGCGCCTTTGAATGAGATCGCGCGTCAATTCGAGACGAAGCATCCCGACGTCCGAGTCCAAATCAGCTTCGCCGGTTCCCAGGAACTGGCGACGCAGATCAACCTGGGCGCTCCCGCCGACGCCTTTTTCAGCGCGGATCGAGCGCAGATGGATGTGGTGGTGAAGTCGGGGAAAGTCGAGGCAAAGCAGGTTCAGCCGTTTGCCGCCAACCACCTGACCCTGCTGGTCTCCAAGAGCGCCGCTGACCGGATCAAGGGCCTCGGCGACCTGGGGCAGAGCGGTGTGAAAATCTGCATGGCGGGGGAGAAGGTTCCGGTGGGGGCCTATACCCGGGAGATGCTGAAAAAGGCGTCCGCCAAGCTGGGCGACCCGTGGCTGGCCCAACTCCAAGCCAATACCGTGTCTCTGGAAACCAACGTGTCGGCGGTGGTCTCCAGGGTGGAACTGGACGAAGTCGATGCAGGGTTCGTTTACCAGACGGACGCGATCCAGGCCAAGAAGTCGATCTCCCGAACCATCCCCAAGGAGTGGAATGTGAGGGCGCAGTACTTCGTCGCCGTGCCGAAGGAGTCCAAGCTGGCAACCTCCGCGAAGCAGTTCGTGGCCTTGGTATTGGGGCGTGAAGGGCAGACCATCCTTGCCAGGTATGGTTTCCTACCTCCCAAGTGAATCGTCGCGAATCCACTCTATGGGCTATGGCCGGACTCCCGGCCTTACTGCTGGTTTTGGTCCCCCTGTTTGCCTTGGCGAATCGAGCCAGTGTGGCTACCATCCTCAAGGTTTTGGGGCAGAGCGAGACCCAACAGGCGATCTATCTGAGCCTGCGCACCACCGCCATTGCGATCCTGATCGTGGCGGTGATCGGCTTTCCGCTGGCCTATTACATCGCGGGCAGTAAATCTTGGTTTTCGCGGCTGGTCGATACGATCTCCGACCTCCCGATCGTCCTTCCCCCGGCGGCGGCGGGGATTGCCTTGCTGGCGGCTTTTGGCCGCCAGGGCTGGCTTGGCGGTCCGCTGGACCAGATGGGCATCCAGATCACGTTTACGTCCATCGCCGTGGTGATCGCCCAGGCGTTTGTGGCCTTGCCGTACTTTGTGCGGAGCGTCGTCGAGGGGCTACGCAAAGTCGATCCCGATACGCTATCAGCGGGCGCGATGGATGGAGCCTCTCCGATTCAATTGGCGATGCGGATTTTCGTTCCGCAATGCAAGGGAGCGTTGCTGGCGGGGGTGCTTTTGGGATGGGCGCGAGCGGTAGGCGAATTTGGCGCCACCCTCATGTTCGCCGGAAACTTTGTGGGTCGAACTCAGACAATGCCGCTAGCGATCTATGCGGGCTTTGAAAGCGACCTGGCCGTGGCAATCTCGCTCTCCGTCGTCCTGCTGGTTCTGGCAGTTGCGGTCTTGGTCGCGGCCAGGTTGATCGCGAGGCAGGAAGGGGATTCTTAGGGCGAGTTAACACTTATCGGTTGGCAGCTCCCCCGACATCCGCCCATTGCCCATGCGGCCAGCCGAGGATCAAGATGTCGGGGGTTTTGAGCGAACGTACCCCCAACACCTAAACCTCGAACTTGCGCAAACGTAGCGGCTCGCGGGTGTTGGGGGAGCGCAAGATTCCCATGACTTGGCAGGTCAGGCAGGCTGCCCATGCCACGCGCTTACCCGCTTTTTTCCATGTGGTCGATGCCGCGCAACATCCAAACATTGATGCCCAAGATCACCACACTGGCGATGGCGGCGGGGATGGCCATCTGCAAGTGGCCCGCCAGCATGTTCTCCAGCACAGACACAAACAGCCACAGCTGGATCAAAACCAGGACGAGGTTGAAGAGGAGCAGTGCCCCGAAAACCGAGGACTTCTGACGGTGGCGAAGTTCCTCAGAGGTCTTCACACGCTCTCCTCGCCATGCTCCACGCCTGTCGCCCAAATCTCCTCACCCCGTACTTCCACCTTAACCTGAGGAAGCGGATGGGGAGGCGGGCCTTGCAAGACGCGCCCGTCCTCTATCGAAAAGGCCCCGTTGTGGCAGGGGCAGAACAGGCGATTGTGCTCGGCCTGGTAGTCGACCGGGCAGGACAGGTGGGTGCATCGGCGGGAATAGGCGACGTATTCTCCGTCCGGCTTCTGTACCAGCAGGCACAGGTCGCTGGGTCGGGGATAGCTGAAGGCGAGGGCTTTCCCCGGCTGCAGGTCGGCGATCTTCGCAACTACAGCCGCCTCAAAGTGGATCTCCCCTTTGGGCAACTTGGACCAGGCGGCCATCGCGACCGATCCCACTGCCAAGCCTCCGCTGGCCAGGGTCATGAACTTGAAGAACTCTCGCCGACTGACGTAGTGGTCCTCTTCCCAATCGATCGGAAAGTCGCGTTGAACTTGAGTATCCATTAGCTGGTCCTTGCCTTTTGCAACAGGTCGGTTTTGCGGATCATCACGTCGGGTTTCACGTCCATCCGCTTCGTTCCGTGCGGCATCATCAGGTTGACCTTTGTGCGGATCGTTCGGTTTCCGAAGATAAACTCGTTGATCGGCGTCCCGCCGCGACTCTCAGCAATCTCCTCGGGCGTTCCGTACATGAGGGCCTGGGAGGGACAGACGGTGGCGCACATCGGCTTCTTGCCGACCGACGTGCGGTCGTAGCACATATCGCACTTCATCATCTGGTCGATCTGCGGCAGATACTTGGGAACTCCGAACGGGCAGGCGAAAACGCAGTTGGAACAGCCGATGCACCGGGGTTTGAGCGAACTTTGAACCACCCCATCCGGAGTTCGCTTGATAGCGTCCGCAGGACAGACCGCTGCGCAAGCCGGTTCATCGCAGTGCATACAGATGATCGGCGTCGTCTGCACCGTATCTCCCCTCTCGATGCTCTCAAGGTGGATCATGGAGATACCGGCGTGGGTATCACATTCTGCGCAAGCCGCAACGCAGGCGTTGCAGCCGATGCAGCGGCTTGGGTCGATGTAAAACTGCCTCTCGCTCACTTCATTCTCCGTAGGCTTACGCCAACCACAGTTGGAGTATCTACCCAAATCCTTTTGTATGTTATGACGATCATCATACTATTAGTGAGCTAGCCCTGTGCAGAATAAAGGAAAGTGGAATATCCAAGGATCATTCAAGGCGGGATGGGAGTCGCCGTATCGTCATGGCCGCTCGCCTCCGCCGTCGCGAAAAGAGGACAGCTTGGCGTAGTTTCGGGCACGGCGCTGGATACCGTTCTGGTTCGCAAACTCCAGTTGGGCGATATTGGCGGGCACTTGCGGGAGGCGCTGGCGGCGTTTCCCTTCCGGGAGATGGCGGACCGTATCAAGGCCCGCTACCTTGTGGAGGGAGGCAAATCGCCCTCCGAACCCTTCAAAGCTAAGCCGATCCTCTCCATCCGACCGACTCGCCCCCTTCTGGAGCTGATCGTCGTCGCCAGCTTTGTGGAGGTCTACCTGGCGAAGCGAGGCCATACCGGCCCCGTCGGGATCAACCTTCTGGAAAAAATCCAAATCCCCACTGTGCCTTTGCTCTTTGGTGCCATGTTGGCGAAGGTGGACTACGTCCTGATGGGCGCGGGCATTCCTCGCGCTATTCCCGCCGCGCTCGATGAGTTGGCGGCGTTGAATCCGGTCGAGTTGAAGCTGGATGTGGCCGGAGCAGAGCCGGGAGAGGAGTTTGCCACCCGGTTTGAGCCTCGGGAGTTCATGGGTTCTGCTCAAAGGGATCTTCCTCGACCCGACTTTCTCGCCATCGTTTCCTCCTCGACGCTGGCCTCCACGTTGGCCCGGAAGTGCTCCGGCAAGGTCAACGGAATTGTCGTCGAGGGCAAGACGGCTGGGGGCCACAACGCCCCGCCGCGCGGGCAGATGGTTTTGACCGACAGCGGAGAACCGGTGTATGGCCCGCGCGATGACGCTGACCTCGCCCAAATTCGGGAATTGGGACTGCCCTTCTGGTTGGCGGGGTCCTTTGGCAACGGCCAGAAGCTTCGGGAAGCGATCCAATCGGGCGCCAACGGCATCCAGGTTGGAACCGCCTTCGCCTTTTGCGACGAGTCCGGGATGGACGCGGCCATCAAGCGTCGCACCATCCAGCAGAGTATCGAGCATCGCTGTCGCATCTTTACCGATCCCCTGGCCTCTCCCACCGGCTTTTCGTTCAAGGTCCTAGACGTGGGGGGGACGCTCTCCGACGACGAGGTTTATCAGGAGCGAACGCGGATTTGCGATCTCGGCTACCTACGGGAGCTCTATCGAAAGGCGGACGGCTCGGTGGGCTACCGATGCGCCGGAGAGCCGGTGGAAGACTATGTAGCAAAAGGGGGCGACATCGCCAACACTGTTGGCCGCAAGTGCCTGTGCAATGCGCTGACCGCCACCGTTGGGATGGGCCAGATGCGGCAAGGCCAAGCTGAGCCCGCTATCGTCACCTCGGGCGACGACGTCCTGAACATCGCCCAGTTCCTTCGTCCGGGAGCAGACAGCTACACCGCCAACGAGGTCATCGACTGCCTGATGCAAGGATTAGAGGATTAGAGGATTGGGGACTTTTCCCAATCCTCTAATCCTCAATCCTCCGATCCTCCCCCAATTTCAGGAATCCTGATTCAGGAGTTAGCATGAAACGCCACAAAGCATTGGAACCGTTCTCACGAGACCACTATGGTGGTCTGGTAGTCGCCCGACATCTCAAGGAGAAGCCCGGGCCAGAGTCAATCGCCGAGCTGATGCAGGTGTGGATTGAGGAGATGGAGGATCATTTTCGGGAAGAGGAACTGACGCTCGGCCCCTTGGCTCCCCCCGATATGACGGCGAGGCTATACCGCGACCACGAGGATATTCGCGCCCTGGTCGCCACGGCGGCGGCTCACCGACTGTCCGAGAGCGATACCGTAAAGTTGGGGCATCGGATTCACGACCATATCCGCTGGGAGGAGCGCGAATTGTTTCCGATGCTGGAAAACGACGAACGCATTGACGAGATCGAGCCTGCCGCCGACGCAATGGAGCTTCGACGGCAGGACTCTGGCCTCTATCCACGGCGGGCAGAACTGGTTCAAAGGCGCAAGCAGTCTAACAACTAGCGGATAATCAAGATATCTATGCCTACCGTGCGCCCGCCCCTGGTCGACCGATTTGGACGGCGGCACAACTACCTGAGAATCTCGGTGACGGATCGGTGCAATTTCCGGTGCGCCTACTGCATGCCGCACGAAGACATGGAGTGGACCGCGCGGAGCGAGATTCTCAGCTACGAAGAGATCGAACGGTTGGCCCGCTTGTTCGCCGAGATGGGGGTGGACAAGGTCCGGCTCACGGGCGGCGAGCCGACGACTCGAAAAGAGCTGGTCGATCTGGCAGCGAAGCTCAGGCGAATCGAAGGCGTGGGGCCTCTCCTCCTCACCACCAACGGCGATGCGATGGGTTCGATGGCCGGCCCGCTCCGAGAGGCGGGGATCACCGGGGTCAATCTCAGCTTGGACACGCTTGATCCCGGTCGATTTTTCGACATCACCCATCGCAATCGCCTGGACCGCGTGTTGGTGGGGATCGAGGCTTCCTTGGCCGCCGGTTTCGACTCGGTGAAGATCAATGTGGTCGTCATGGCAGGGGTGAACGACGACGAGCTTTGCGACTTCATTGACCGTTTCTGGGATTGCCCGGTGGAAGTACGCTATATCGAGTTCATGCCATTCCTCTCCAACGGCTGGCAAGAGGGGAAGTTGTTGCCCTACGCCGAAATCCGCAAACGCATCGAAGCGAAGCACCGCCTGACGCCCATCGCGACGGACAAGTCGGCGGTAGCGAAGGAGTTTGCCGTCGAGGGCGCGAGGGTTCGGGTAGGGTTCATCACTTCTATGACCGACGACTTCTGCGGCGGCTGTAATCGAATCCGACTGACCGCCGACGGGCGGCTGAAAGTGTGTCTTTTCGCCAAGACCGGACCCAGCCTGCGCGACGCCATGCGAGCGGGGGCGACCGACGATGATCTGGCGGAGACGATTCGACATGCGCTGGATGGCAAGTGGGCGGGGCATCCGCCGATGAACCAACTTATCCAGACCAACGACCGCCCCATGATCTCGATAGGCGGCTGACCATGCGCGACGTTTCCGCCAAAAACTGGACCCTCCGAACCGCCACCGCCCGGGCCACCGTGACCTGCTCTCCCGAGTCGATCCTGATGATCCATGAGGACCGTGCCCCCAAAGGCGACCCCCGCCCCATCGCGCGGGTGGCGGCGGTGATGGCGGCGAAAAACACCCCCCAGATCATCCCCTACTGCCACTCGGTCGCCCTGGATTGGGTGGGGGTGGAGTTCGAGTTGTTCGAGAACCGGATCGAAGCGACGGTGCGGGTCAAGGCGATCTACAAGACCGGGGTCGAGATGGAAGCCCTCACCGGAGCGGCTGCTGCCGCCTTGAATCTGTACGATCTCTTGAAACCGGTTGATGACACTCTGGCCATCGAGCGGGTGGAGTTGTTGGAGAAGACGGGTGGTAAGTCGAACGCCTCC
>JAHBXU010000215.1 GCA_019636315.1 Planctomycetaceae bacterium
ACAGCGCATCGCCGACAGCAAATTCAATGACGACGTTGGATTCGGCGAGAACCGGTTCGGCAAGCTGATGTTGACCGACCACGGCAGTGAGGTGTGGTATCGGAACTTCGACCTGACGGAGCTTCCGACATCCAGCCCCGTTCCAGAGCGGTCAACGATCGCGTCGCAGGCAGGCTGTCCCACGGCCGCTTGTTGCGCGTGGCAGCAGCACGCATGCGAGAACGGTTGTTGCGGCACGTCGTATGAGCGTCCGTTGCGTCGCGCGCGGCGTTTCGCACGTTGACGCGACCACGGATGTCAATCCGCGGCGAAGTGGCAGCGGGTCGTCTCAAAGACACGCTTGGCCCGTCGCTCGAACTCATCCGCGGATCCGGGGCGGCCGACCGGAGTGATGGTCACCCTGACCAGCACACGCTTGGACGCCGCCTTCACCGGTTGATGATCCGGCTCACTGAAGTCGAGCACCACCATCACGGGACGTCGCGTATCGGAGTTGCCCCACCGTCGGAACAGCCCCTGGTCGCCAATCTGCACGACGACCCGTTCTTCAGAAACCTCCTTGAGGTGCGCCTTCACTTCGCGAACGAATCCGCTCACTTTGTAGACGGCCATCTGCGACATCATGCATGTTGTGAACTCGGACGAGAACGTCAGGTCACGGACGGGGCGATTCTCGTTGTCGCTGGCGATGTATTCCGCCGGTTCGAGATCGTCCCGCGTCAGTTGGCACGTCCGGTTCCGTCCTTTCTCTTTGGCCTGATACAACGCGCTGTCGGCGCGATGCATCAGACCTTCGGCCGTGTCGCCCGGCTCCCACTGAGCAACACCCAGTGACGCGGTGATCCGCAGCCGCTCTTCGTCGCTGATGGTGGTTTCCATCACGGCAGTCCGCAGGCGTTCCGCCTTGCGCGCAGCGGCCGTGAGATCGGTCGCCGGGCAGAGAATGACAAACTCCTCCCCTCCGTATCGGGCGACAAGTTCTCCGGAATACAGTTCCGATTGCAGCAGGCGGGCGATTGCGATCAGCACGCGGTCGCCCAGACTGTGCCCGTGCGTGTCGTTGATGCTCTTGAAGTGATCGATGTCCAGGAACAACAGGCTGAAGGTGCCGTTCGACTCATGCTCGGTTTCCTGCAACAGTTCCTTGAGCTGCCGTTCGAGTTCTCCTCGGTTGGCCACACCCGTGAGTGCATCGCGGCTGGCGGCCAGTTTGAGTTCACGAAACTGCGGCGAGTTCCGCTTGGTGCGTGTGACGTCCCGAAAGATCTCGGCGACTCCCTGCAGGCTGCCACGACGGTCGAGTAACGGAAATGCCTGCAGTTCCGCTTCCAGCCAGCCGCCGCCACGGCGGTGAATCTGCAGCGTCCGGCAGACCGGCAGCGAGGTGGTCGTGACTTCCTTGATGGGGCATTCGCGATCCGTCAGCGGTTTGCCATTCTTGTCGCGATATGAAAGCTGCCGCGAGGTCCAGGCCTGTCCCAGCATCTGGGCGGAACTTCTGCCCAGCAATTGCTCGGCGCCCGAACTCCAGACCGCAAAGCGGAGATCCGGATCGAGCACATAGAAACCGTCGTATAAGGTTTCGAGCGTGTACAAGTAGGAAAAGACGTGGCACAGCGTGCCCGCTTCGAGCGATCCCTCGGTGCTGAGCGCGATTGTCGACGAAACCTGATCCACGACGCGTCGCTCGCCTTTGACGTACGGCAGCCCGTCGTTCTCCACCCACCGGGCCAGAGCCGCGACGACGTTCCCGTCAAACTTCGTCCCGGCGTCTTCGTGCAGGACGCGCATGGCCTCCTGGTGCCCCATCTTCGTGCGAAACACCTGGTCGTGCGTCAGCGAATCGTAGGCATCGGCCACTGCCATGATGCGGGCACCCAGATGCATGTCCGACCGTCCGGAACGGACGCCGTTCATTCGCAGATCGTAGTAGGCATGCGCGTCGACCATAATCTGGATGACTTCCTTGTCGAGCCGGCACGCCTGCAGAATGTCTGCACCAATGCGGTGATGCGTGGACATCAGCTCTTCTTCGTCCGGGCTGAGCTTGCCCGGTTTGAGCAGCACATTATCCGGCACGCCGATCTTGCCGATGTCATGGAGCAGCGCGGCGACCTCGAGCACACGGAGATGCCGGCCGTCCCAGCCGAGTTGTTGCGCCATCCCGACCGACAACAAAGCGACGCGGCGAGAGTGCAGCAGCGTGGCTTCATCGCGATAGCTGAGCGCGGAGATCAACCGTTTGAGGACGGGCCGCGCAATCACACTGTCCAATGAATCCGGAGAATCGAACTGGGCGACCTCCGCTTGCCGCGAAAGCGCCATCATCGTCAACAGGATCTGCGAGGAATCCATCGGGTGGCTGCTATGGATGACCGGTTCCACCGGCACTTCAGCAAATTGCAGGCCTGTCACGAGTAGCGTCTCCAGCACGAGTAAATCCCAAAGCGAACGCACGGCGCGCAAGGGCGACTTTGACAACGCTAGTTCAGGAGTGCGGAGAGTCAAACTCGTGTCTGAAGAATGACGTCACCTCTCCAGCCTCACGCTGCCGCGGTCGTGCCGACCAGATCGCCGTTCTTGGCGCGCTGGGCCGGCCTGACCTTGGTTGGTTGCCGACGATCAGAGACGCGTGTTGACGAAATTCGACAGCGTTGACATCGAGAACAACACATGCAACTCACGGCAGCACAATCGGTTGAAGCGGTTTCGCACCGAAGAGGGCCTGCGGCGTGATGTCGAACGACAACAGAGGGCGCAAAGCTGGTTGTGAACGAGCGAGAGATTTTTCCTGATGGGGTGATTCGCTTTACCTGTTCGGTCAACACAAGTTGCGTCGAGTGTTGTGCTCCGCGTGTCAAGATTTCTGAACACTCGGCAGCGTTTGGCATCACGCCTGCTTTACAGGTCCTTCGCCAAGACAACACCTTCTTCCACCCCACGACCGAGAGGAACTTCACCATGACACGTCTCATCGCCCAACTGCACCAGGACGAAGCCGGTTTCATCGTTTCCGCAGAACTCGTGCTCGTCGCCACCATCTGTGTGCTGGGCATGCTGGTCGGCCTCGCCGAACTGGCCCTGAACATCAATAACGAACTGGAAGACGTCGGTTCCGCATTCCAGAGTTTGCAACAGTCCTACTGTGTGTCCGGATTCGACGGTCACAAGGGCTACAAGAGCGGCAGCAGTTTTAACGACGGCTGTGACTTCTGTGCCGGACAGAACGACATCTGGTAAGCCGCCGACCATCGAGTCCCTGCGAGCCAGTCCGCGGTTCCCATCATCCGAGGCTGCCGGTCCCCCGTCACCTGCGACACCGTCTCAGCCCGCCCGAATCATTCGAAGTCAGCATCACGTGGGGTTGCTGTCTTGCAACAGCCCTCGCCGCCCTGTGCGGCGAGGGCTTGTTTTGTTTTATCGTGTGATTGGATGCCCATGGCCCATTGCGGGGAGAGGAACTTCACTTCGACCAGTTCGGCGGACGTCACGCCGTGGATCGTGTACGATCAGCGACGTCCTCTCTGCACCAGCAGAAGGCACTTTCGGTCGCGTTGAACACGCCATCTGACATCCGTCCTCCGCCTCCTGTCATCCGTGACACCGAGGTCGGATCTAATCGCCGATTTCCGAATGACTCTCCATACCCTCATCGCCACCGCGGCATTCGGCCTCGAAGCGATCGTCAAACGGGAACTGCAACAGCTCGGCTATGAACCGACATCGGTCGAGGACGGACGCGTGCGGTTCAGCGGGGATGCTGCGGCGATTGCACGCACGAACCTCTGGCTCCGCAGTGCCGACCGGGTGCTGCTGGAAGTGGGGGAGTTTGAGGCCCACGATTTCGGCGAATTGTTCGATCGCACACACACGCTGCCGTGGGAACAATGGCTCTCGGTCGATGCGGCGTTCCCCGTGACCGGGCGTTCGGTCAAGTCGCAGTTGCACAGCGTGCCGGACTGTCAGCGGATCGTGAAGAAGGCGATCGTCGAACGGCTGAAGGCCGTGCATCACCGCGACTGGTTTGACGAAACCGGACCATCATACCCTGTCGATGTCAGTCTGCTGCGCGATCGAGCCACGCTGACGATCGACACCAGCGGAGCGGGACTGCACAAGCGCGGGTATCGCACGCTCGTGGGGCGCGCCCCGCTCAAGGAAACACTTGCCGCCGCTCTTGTCCAGTTGAGCTTTTGGAACGCCTCGCGTCCATTCGCCGATCCGTGCTGCGGGTCAGGCACGATTCCGATTGAGGCGGCACTCCTTGGGCGTCATATTGCGCCGGGGATCAACCGTTCCTTCATCGCGGAGCAGTGGCCGCAGGTGGAGCACCGCGTGTGGAATGATGCCCGCACCGAGGCGCGGGACGTCATCCGCGCGAAGCCCGAGTTTCGATTGATCGGCACGGATATCGACGCCAGCGAACTGACTCTCGCGCGGCAGCACGCCGCGGCTGCCGGCGTCGCTGATGATGTGCATTTTCAGCAACGTCCGCTCGCGGAATTCAGCACTCCGCACAAATACGGCTGTCTGATCACTAATCCTCCCTATGGAGAGCGACTCGGCGAAGCTGCGGAAGTCGAAGTGTTATATCGCGAACTGGGCCGATGGTTTCGTGAGCTCGAGACCTGGTCGGCGTATGTGTTGACGTCTCACCCGAACTTCGAGCGGCTGTTTGGCAAGTCGGCCGAGCGCCGCCGCAAGCTCTACAACGCCCGGATCGCCTGCACCTATTACCAATACCAGGGCCCCCGACCGCCGCGACCGCGCGCGTGAGCGACGATGTGTCGATCAGACCGCCTCTCGAAGTGCCTCCCTGACGCTTCGGATGACGATCGAGAGGGCATCGTCCAGGCGCTGGAAAGGGATTCTCCAACGGCCATTAGACGCGGCCGTATCCGCCGCCGCCCGGCGTGTGAATGGTGAGGACGTCGCCCGGTTCGACATCGACGGAGGTGCAGCCGCCGAGGTCGATCTCCTCGTCGGCTCCGTGCCGTTTGAGGAGATTTCTCCCCAGCGCGCCTGGCCGGCCGCCGTCCAGCCCGAAGGGGGGAGAGGGACCGCGGCGTTGCGTGAGCAACGACACGTGGAGCGGAGCGAGAAACTCGATGCGGCGCGTAATTCCATTCCCTCCCGTATGTCGACCTTGTCCCCCTGATCCCTGCCGAATCGAGAACTCCTGGATGCGGACGGGATATCGCCGCTCAATGACTTCGATGTCCGTGAGGCGGGTGTTGGTCATATGCGTGTGGACGGCGTCGGCTCCGTCGGCCTGCGGCGTTGCCCCGCTCCCTCCACAGATTGTTTCGTAGTAACCGAACGACCGGTCGCCGAAGGTGAGGTTGTTCATTGTTCCCTGACTGGCGGCTGCGAGACCCAGCGCGCCCAGCAGGACGTCGACGACGCGCTGCGACGTTTCGACGTTGCCGCCGACGATGGCCGCGCAGTCGCGAGGATCATCGTGCGCCGGCGGATTGAGCAGACACTCCGGCAGCACGATTTCGATCGGATCGAGGACGCCTCCGTTGAGGGGAATATCCTCGGCAATGAGACAGCGGAATACATACAGGACGGCCGCCGTGACAATGGCGCGATTGGCGTTGAGATTCGAAGCCAATACGGGGCCGGTTCCCGTAAAGTCGACGATGGCCGTGTCCCCTTTGATGGTCACGGTGACGCAAATGGGCGAACCATCGTCGAGAGAATCCGATAACGTGCGAGTTCCGTCCGGGAGAGAGGCAAGCGCGAGCCGCACCTTTTGTGCGGCCGCGTCCTGAATGTGCCGCATATAGTCCTGGACGACGGGCAGCGAGTGCGCGTCGACGAGTTCCAGCAGCAGTCGTACGCCGGATTGATTCGCTGCGATCTGCGCGACAATGTCGGCCAGATTGTCTTCGACGCGACGCGTTGGGAACGGAGCGGACGTGAGCAGTTCCTGCAATTCGTCCAGCTTCGATTGCCCCCGATCGACGAGTTTGAAATTCCTGATGAGCACCCCTTCTTCGGCGAGGCTGGTCGAGAAGGGGGGCATGCTGCCCGGAGTGATGCCCCCGATCTCCGCATGATGCGCCCGGCTGGCGGTGAAGAATAGCACCCACCCGTCTTTGGCATGCACGGGAGTGACGACCGTGACGTCAGGCAGATGGGAACCTCCACGAAAGGGATCATTGGTGACGAACACGTCGCCGGGCGCCATTTCCGGATTGTCGGCGATGACGCGGCGAACGGTCTCACTCATCGCTCCCAGATGGACCGGAATGTGCGGCGCATTCACGACCAGTCCACCGGCTGCATCGAAGACCGCACAACTGAAGTCGAGCCGCTCTTTGACATTTGTCGAAACGGCCGTCTTCTGCAGCGTGACGCCCATCTGCTCGGCGATGGAGGCAAACAGGTTGTTGAAGATCTCCAGACGCACCGGATCGGCCGCGCGATCCTCAGGCAAAGTGGTTGGCGCTTTGATGCCTGCGGCTTCTGAAGCCAGCGTCTCCGTGATGAGGATCTCGCCCCGCGGCAACACGGTCGCCGTGAAACCGGGCTCAATCACCACCGTCGACGTCGGCTCGCAGACGATGGCTGGTCCCGCGATTTCGTCGCCCGCATGCAGCTCGTGGCGGTGGATCAAGCCCGTCGGACAGCTCTCCCCGGCGAAGATCGCCGGCACGGACTCGGCGGCTTCAATCCGCCGAAAGCACGGCGTCTGCTCAACGATCGACGGCGCGGGGGACGTGCCAATCACCTCCACGCGCGCCGCGACAATCTCAATCGGTCGCCCCGTCCGCCGATAGCCGTACAACTGCTCATGAAGTGTCTCATATGCGGCGCCATAGT
>JAHBXU010000216.1 GCA_019636315.1 Planctomycetaceae bacterium
CGGTTTCCATGTACGACTCGATCTCCGCATCGTTCTGGTAATGCACGCCCTGGAAATGTCCAAACGACGACACACCCACTGCGAGGATATCGCTGCCGCGGAATAGATTGTCTCGATACGCAAAGTGATCTGTGTCGCGGTTCTTGACGAGTTCATTCCCGGAGGAGACTTGATATCCGGCGACGAGAAATCGGTCGATCGCCTCGCTGGCCCAACGGCGTTTTGTCGGCCAGTCCGCGACAGGGGACGCCAGGCCGAGTTCCTGCATCTCCTTCGAGTAAACCGTGTTATACGGCAGCTCCATCTGGTAGATGGTCACATTGTCGGGGTCCATGTCGATGGCCTTTTCGACACAGGCCTGCCAGTTCTCTTCCGTCTCGCCCACCATCCCGGCGATGAGGTCGATGTTCACCTGGGGAAAGCCGACCTGCTGAATCCACCCATAGGCCCGCTCGATCTCCGGCGACAGATGGGCCCGTCCGTTTTCTTCGAGAATCGTGTCGTTAAGGTTCTCAACGCCAAGCGAAACTCGCGTAATGCCGATCTCCTTGAGCGTTTGCACCTTCTCCAGAGAGAGCGTTCCCGGCTCACATTCGAACGTCACTTCTTCGGCGTTGTCCCAGGAGATCCATTGTCCCAGCCGCTCGCGGAGCATGAGCAGTTGCCGGGAACTGAGATACGACGGCGTCCCTCCACCAAAGTACACAAACCGCAACGAGCGACCGGCCAGTCCCTGCCGGTCCTTGAGCAGTTGCACCTCCTGATCGAGCGTGTCCACGTAGTTTTTGATGGTGTCGGCGTTCTGCTGCGTGTAAACACGGAAGTAACAGAACTTGCACCGCTTGCGGCAAAAGGGGATGTGCAGATACATCCCGAGTGGGATCGATCGATCCGGTTCCGCGTCCAGGGCCTTGAAGAAGGCAGGAACAGCGTCCCGGGTCCACTGGGAAAACGGTGGGTAATTGGAGACGAAGTAACTGCCAATTTCCGTCGACGTCGTTGTGTCGGTTGCCATCTGCCCTCTTTCCTGGTCAGAAGTCCGCGGTCATCTCCCATTATTCTCGAATCGTCCGCCGGAGGCAAAGTGCAGCGGACCATTCGTTGATTCGGTTAGAAAAACCCTGAACCGCAAACCGGAGGTCCACCCACGTCGACTCTCCAACTCCCGCCGGCCAATTCTGCGCGTAACTCAAACATATCATTTTAGTTGCGCGCATCGCCCTGGGGTTCGTCCACGGCTTCTGCAACAAAGTCGGCCAGCCGGAAAGGGATTGGAGGGCCTGGTCCGACAAGGGGTTCCCCCCGCTCTGGCTCGCTCGATATAATCGGCGTCATCGCCCCCTGAGTTTGCCTCACCGGCCCGCATGCGTGCGTCCTTCCACCGTTCTCCCGTCCCCTCGCCGACCGACTCGGTGTTTGACGCTGCGCGTCAACCCGGCCCGGTCCGCCAGATGACGGAAGCCGCCCTGTTGCTGGCATTGGCCGTGATGGTCTTCCGCGGATTCGTTGCGGAAGGCTACATGATCTCCACCGGTTCGATGGCGCCGTGCCTGCTGGGTTATCACCGGCAGATCGTCTGTCCGGATTGCGCCTACGCGTTCTCAAGAGGCGCCCGACACGACGTGGACGATACGATCCTCGCTCAGGGACCAGTCGACGACGCGGAATGGGGAGTGGTCTCGGAACAGGCGACCGTCTGCCCGAACTGTGGATTCACCGGGATCGATGTTCGCGCGGTCCCTCGCAACGAAGGGGATCAACTACTCGTCCAGAAGAACTTCTTTGACTATCGGAAGCCTCGACGATGGGAAGTCGTTGTTTTCCGCCACCCGGATGACCCTGAACAAGCCTATGTGAAGCGGGTCGTCGGCCTGCCGTCGGAAGAAATTCGCCTCATTGACGGCGACGTGTATGTGAAGGGCGTTCTGCAGCGAAAGCCGCTGTCCGTCCAGCGCAGCATGCGGATCGCGGTCTACGACAACGACTTTGCTCCCCTGGACGTGGACTGGGAGCCGCGCTGGCAGCCACGAGAGGCAAATTCTCGCTGGGCGCCCGACGGAAACGCCTTTGTTCATCGAGGCACGGCCCCCAGAACCACCACAGGCGCGAATCCGGAAATCCACTGGCTGTCGTATCGGCACCGGATGCGCCCCGAGTCGCGTCACACCCCGGCAGAGTCGCTCCAAAGTTGGAACGACGAGGCCCCCCCGTCAGAAGAGAATTTCCAAGCCGCCGTCATTACGGACGTCTATGGCTACAATCACCCCCAATCCGCCGAACGATCCTTTGCCGTGCACGACTTGATGGTCGAAGCGGTCATCAACGCACCCGATCGCACTGGCGAGTTCCGTATTCGCATGCACGACGGTTGGCACTGGTTTGACGCGGTTTTCGACTTCGATAAACGCCGTGTCCGGCTGCTGTCGGAGGATTCTTCGGAGGTTCTTCGATCGGCGCCCATGCCTCAAGCTCTACTCCGTGGACCAGTCGTGGTGGAAATGTCTTTGTTTGACCGCCAGGTTTTGCTCGCAGCCGACGGTGAGCAACTCCTGGAGGCCTTGCCTTATGCGGCGGAGGATCAGCCGCGCCAATTGACCGATGAACCCATTCGATTGGGGGCGACGCGCGGCGATGTGCGTGTGGAGCAATTGCGTTTGTATCGCGACGTGTACTACACGCCCAAACATGCGGATTCGCCCCACGAGCCATTCGTGGTGGGGGACGACCAGCTCTTTGTGCTCGGTGACAACAGCCCCGTTTCCGTGGACAGCCGTTCATGGCCGCAGTCCACCATTCCCCTGCGTTTGCTGATCGGAAAGCCGTTTCTTGTCCATCTCCCGTCCCGGCAGGAGCGGGTTCAAATTGCCGGCCACGCACACCACATCCGCGTTCCGGATTTCTCGAAGGTCCGCTATATTCAGTAATCGTCCACACGTTGGGTTTGCCACGTCGGCGGAAGATGTCCGAACGATGTCATCGCCGGGACGGCGTTTGGACCGGGAGCGGCCCGCGGAATTGGGAAGAGTCATTTCCAACCCAACGAAACGCGGCGAAAAAACGTAAGTCGTCAGTGACGCCGCCGTCCGATGACGGCGGGCTTGCCTGTCGACTGAAACGCAATCCGATGACAACCGAATGGAACGCTTGCCGTTCCCATTGAGCCAGATGGCCATCCTCCTCCGTAATCGTCGTTCCACCGAAACCGAGGCCGCCGCCCCGCCGTCCAGGAAGGAAGCGTCCCCAAAGCGGCAGGAAAGTCTCCGCGAGACGGTGGAATCGATCGTCTTCGCCTTCGTGCTGGCGTTCCTGTTTCGCACATTTGAAGCGGAAGCGTTCGTCATCCCGACCGGGTCCATGGCGCCCACCCTCTATGGACGGCATAAGGAGGGAACCTGCAAGGAATGCGGCATCGACTTCGTCATCGGCGCCAGTGACGAAGTGCATCACGAACAGGGCTACCTTCTGGCCGGGACGCGCGTCGAAGGCGCCATCTGCCCCAACTGCCGATACCCTTTCAACGAGGTCAAGGAGTCGCTGGCCTTCAACGGCGATCGCATTCTGGTGAACAAGTTCCCGTACGAGTTCGGTGAACCGGATCGCTGGGATGTCTTCGTCTTCAAGTTTCCGGAAGAGCCCAAGACCAACTACATCAAACGGCTCGTCGGCCTGCCCAACGAAACCATCCGGATCCGAAACGGGGATGTGTACCTTTGGGACGCGGAGCGCGGCGAGCAGATCCTCCGCAAACAGGATCCCAACAAGCAGCGGGAAATTCAGATCGCCGTTTATGACGACGACTTTCCGCCCCAGGCCTTGCTGGAGTCGGGTTGGCCGGAGCGCTGGGCGAGCGTTGTTCCTGATGCGGGGGACGACGTCCCGTTGTGGCTTCCCGATGAAACCGGATGGAGCCACGATGCCGCGTCACGGACGTTTCAGCTGACGGGCCCGGCCGCTGCAGACGGTCGACTGCATTGGATCCGCTACCGACACCTGGTGCCCTCTCCGGGTGAGTGGAAATCGGCCCTCGCCGGAGCTCCCCCAGTCGCCCGCTCGCAGCTGATTGATGACTTCTGCGGTTACAACGCCTATTACGGAAGCAGCCGCGAACGCCGTATGTCCCAATCGGCTGACCAGGCCGTCGCGGAATCCGGTGGTCTCTGGGTCGGAGACCTGACGGCCAACCTTGAACTTCGCGTTTCAAAAATTGAACCGAATGCCACTGTGCAGATTGAGCTCTGTGAAGGGATTTACTGGTATCGATGCCGGATCGATCTCCAGACGGGGAAGGCGACGCTCTGGGAAGTCAACGTGGAGATGGATGCGGAGCAGGAGCGAGAATTGGCGACTGCCGCGACGTCCGTCAAAGGGACAGGAACGTGGGAACTATCGTTCGCCAATGTGGACGACCGGCTTTGCCTGTGGGTCGATGACGACCTGATCGATTTCGGCGAAGGGGCTTCATTTCCACGGTTTGATGTTGGGACGCCCCGCGCCCTCGAGAGCGACCTCTCGCCCGTGGGAATCGCCGCCCAGAACTGCGAAGCGGAGATTGCCCACCTCCGGATCGATCGCGACATCTACTACCGGATGGCCTTCGAAGAGAACGAGCACGTCCGGAATAACCGCCTTGACGGAAAAGTCTTTGAATTGCAGCGGCTCCTCCACGATCCCGCCGCCTGGTCGGCCGCCTATGCGGCGGACGGCGAGTTCATGAACCAGCAGGACTATGTTCTCGGACCCGACCGGTTTCTGGCGCTGGGTGATAACAGTCCCCGCAGTCGAGACAGTCGCTTCTGGACCTCCGGCGCCGGCGTCCCGCGGGAGTATCTCGTCGGCAAGGCCTTCTGGATCTACTGGCCGCACGGCGTGCCGTTCCTGAAGGATGGCAAAGGCTACACCCTCACGTACCACAAAACGCCCGTACTCGATCAGCAGAACGGTCGTCTTCAGCCGGATCGAACGTATCCAAAGTTCACGGTGCCGTTTTATCCACAAGTCTGGCGAATGACACGGATTCGTTGAATGAGGGGTGAGCGAACAGCAAGTCGCGAAGAGAGAGCAGTGGACGGAACCGCAACGTGAAAGTCGAGTTAGCCGTCATGCATCGCATGACAAGACGCCGCTCGCGTGCATGAGCTCCCCAGCAATGCCCACACATCACGTTAGCAACGATCTCAAAAGCGATTCGCTGGTCCCCTATTCCCCGTTCGCTGCTCCCTATTCCCTACCAACGGTGAGTCAAGGAGGACTCCATGCCGCTGCTGGAATGCCGCGACCTTGTGAAGGTTTATCCCGGAGGGAAGCGGGCCGTTAACGGCGTCTCGTTTGACGTCGAACCGGGTGAGATCGTGGGTCTTCTGGGCCCCAATGGCGCCGGCAAGACGACGTCCTTTCGCATGGCTTGCGGCTTGATCGCCCCCACCAAGGGACGGGTGCTGCTGGGCGGAAAAGACGTCACGGCCTGGCCCATGTACCAGCGTGCGCGCCACGGAATGGGTTATCTGCCTCAGGACAACAGCATCTTCGTCAAGCTGAGCGTCGAGCAGAACATCCTCGCGATCCTCGAGTTTCTGGGGCATCGCCGCAAAGAGCGATACCGAATCGTGGGGGACCTGCTGGGGCAGTTCGGCCTGAGCGAAAAACGCAAACAGGAGGCGGCAACGTTGTCGGGCGGAGAGCGCCGCCGGTTGGAAATCGCGCGCTGCCTGGCGAGCCGTCCGCAGATCATTCTGCTCGACGAGCCGTTTACGGGCATCGATCCTGTCACCATCAACAGCATTCAGGACATCATTGCCGATCTGCGCGACCAGGGCATCGCCATCCTGCTGACCGACCATCGCGAACGCGAAACGCTCACCATCACCGACCGCAGCAACATCATCTGCGCCGGCGAAGTCATTGTCAGCGGCGACGCTCCGACGGTGCTCAACGATCCGTTGGCGCAAAAGTTCTACTTCGGCACGCGATTCGACGCCTCGTCCATCATGGAAGAAAAGATCGCCTTCCGCGATCCGGAGCGCGCGGCTGCCTGATTCTCAGCGAGCGACTCATTGAATCGACGCCATCGGTCCACGGTTCTGTGACTGAAGCCCCCGCAAGGATGCCATTTCATGCCCCCCTCGATCTCGAACCCGGCCGACGACAACAAGTTGATGGTCCGCTGGGTCGTCATCCCGGCGACGTTTCTCGTTCTGGCCCTGATCGCCTTGTTCACACTCGATCTGCCGATCGCCCGGGCGTGTGCTCCACGGAATTGGCCTGATGAGATTCACCGTTACCTGCGGACCGTCGAGTCATTCGGCACGATTTATGGCCAGGGCATGCTGTTGTTGGGCATGTACTGCGTTCTGGTGCCGCTCCGGCGGCGGATTCCCCGCATTCTGGCCGCATCGATCGCCGCGGGAATGACGGCGAATGTCATCAAGCTGATGATCGGGCGACAGCGCCCCAAGTACTTCGATGTCACGAGTGCCTCGGCGATGGACTCGTTCGAGCAGTGGTTTCCGTTTCTGCACGACGGCGCGAGCCTCAAGAGCTTTCCGTCGGCTCATACCGCGTCGGCGGTTGCATTCGCCGTGTTGATGTCGCATCTTTTCCCACGCGGGAGATGGCTGTTCGGAACCTGTGCCGCACTGGTGGCCGTACAGCGAATCGAAGTCTGCGAGCACTTTCTGAGCGACGTGCTGGTCGCCGGCGCCGTCGGCTGGCTCGTCGGACAGTCGTTTGTGCGTGTGCCGCAACTTGCTGCGTGGTTCGACCGATTCGAGTCGGCGGACGGTGGTTCAAGCCGCGGGACGGACGGATTCGGCGTC
>JAHBXU010000217.1 GCA_019636315.1 Planctomycetaceae bacterium
GGGCAGAATCCGATTCTCACGATCCACCAACTGCTTAAGCGTCTTGACGTCCTTGTAATCCACGTACACCGGACGCGGAATCACACCGTCGGGGCAGAAGCGGCATTTCAGCTTCTTGCGAAGTCGGGCCCGCTTCTTGCGAATGCGGCGAATGTCCGTTTTGGTCAGCGACACGACCAGTGGTTCCTGTGATAGACAGAGTTTGCAACACCGAAATTTGAGTCGCGGATTATGGAACATCTCCACAAGGTTTGCAAGCGTCGCCATTCGTCACTTTGACGAATGGACCAGAAAGGGCTTACAGCAACATCACGCGGCCGTTTCGGACCGGGAGGTTTCGTGCCCGTGCGATGGCGCCGCCTCATTCGGACCGATTTGCCCCCGGTTGCCAGAGCACGTCGCTGCGCGCGGCCCGCTGATTCGCAGCACGCGCAAGCACAAATAGCAGGTCCGACAGACGGTTCAGATAAACAGCGACACAGCGGTTTCCCTCTTCGGCATCCATCAGGCGGAGGATGTCGATTTCGGCCCGGCGACACTGGGCACGCGCCACATGCAGCAGCGCCGCGGCCTTGGTCCCCCCCGGCAGGATGAAGCTCGTCAGCGGTGGGAGATCGGCGTTGAACCGGTCAATCGCCCGTTCGAGCCTCTCAACATCCTCCGCCGTCAGCCGCAAGGGGTTCCGTCCTTCATTCTGGGGCGAAATGGGGACACACAGGTCGGCCCCCATGTCAAACAGATCATTCTGCACGCGCGCCAGCAATTCGTCAAAATCGGCGGGGAGCGGATCCCCCGCCCGCACCACACCGAGAGCCGCATTGACTTCATCCACCGCCCCCATCGCGACGATACGGGGATGCGTCTTGAGAACGCGGGCGCCATCGCCGAGGGAGGTTTCTCCGGCATCCCCGGAACGCGTATAGATGCGATTGAGATGCACCACGGTATGCACGTCCACTGAAGAGGAGCAACAGAGAAACCAGGCACCACGACCGAACTGCGGGTGATCACTTCCGTTCGACAATAACGTGATAGGGAGCGCGGCGGGCGTCCCCCTTGGTCGCGATCGCTTCCAGCGTCGCATCTCCAGCAGCCAATGAAACCTTGGGAAATACAACTGACGTCGTCCCCGCTTTGACCTGCTGATTTGTCACCCGGTCATTGAATGCGATCTGAGCAACACCGTCGTCCAATGGACGGTTGAACAAGAGCGTCACGTCATAATCTCCTGCATCGGTGACCTGAATATCCCAATGACCCGCGTCCCCTTTGGTCTCAATTCGCCAATCCTGCTGGGTGAGAATCGTCGGGTTCTCGTGAGAAGTGCCGACGAGTATTCGCGGAGGCGCGTAATTGTCAGAGCGCGACTGGGAGACATCGTCAAACCAGGCGTCGTATGCCTGCTGAAGCCGCTGTGCTTCGGCCGGATGTTGTGCGACCAGGTTGACCCGTTCGCCGGGATCGGCCAACAGGTCGTATAGTTCGAACTGCGGCTCGCCGTCGAACTGTTCATTGCCGAATCCGCTGGCGTGCAGCAGCTTCCAGCGATTGTCGCGAATCATGAACTGGTGATATCGCACAGGGACATTGCCGCGATGCGACTGAATCGCCAGATAGCGCTCGGGCCGCTCGGCCGACTCACCACGAAGCAGTGGGAGAAAACTGCGGCCATCGAGGTCCACCCCCTCGGGTGGGGCGACGCCGCACGCGTCGAGCAATGTGGGCAGGACGTCGATGTGAGCGGCCGGCACGGAAGAAGCGGCTCCGGCCGCAAGCTGCGCCGGCCAATGCATCCAGAACGGTGAGCGGATTCCTCCGTCGTAAACGTTGCTCTTGTTGCCCCGGAATGGACCGACGTACCGCTGCGTATTGGGACCGTTGTCGACCATGTAAATCACGATCGTGTTGTCCGTGATTCCCATTTGGCCGAGATGATCGAACAGCCGCCCGACGTTCTGGTCGATGTTGGTGATCATCGCGGCGATGCGTGCGAGCGTGTCGCCATCCGCCGGTCGGCGGTCCGTATTTCCGTCCGCTGGCTCCAGGAGAGAGAAGTCCTTCTTGCGGTAGTGTTCGTACAACTCGGTCGGGACGTCATGAAACGGCCCGTGAGGTGCATTTGTCGGGAGATAGACAAAGAAGCGGCGATGCGCGGCGTGCGCCTGATCGATGAACTCCATCGCGGCATCGAAATAGACGTCCGTGCAAAACCCGTGCGACTCAACCGGCTCCCCATTATGAAACAGGATGGCGTCGGTGTATCGCCGCTGGTTCTCGAGAGGTTCCGACGGCTGGGCGAGACCACCCCCTTTATGAATCAACGATTCCTCGAAACCCTGATCGACGGCCCGCAGGGGATACGAGTCGCCCAGATGCCACTTCCCAAAGATCCCGGTGGCGTAGCCAGCGTCCCGGAGCACCTCGGCGATCGTGACCTCGTCCGGGTCCATCATCGATCGGCCCATATATGTGTCGATGCACCGGGTGCGATAGTTGTATCGTCCCGTCATCAGACAAGCCCGCGTCGGCGAACAGACGGGTGAGACATAAAACGTATCCATTGACGCGCTCCGCGCCGCCATCGCGTCGATGTTTGGCGTCTCGATCAACGGATTCCCCGTCGCCCCGAAATCACCGTATCCCTGATCGTCGCTCATGATCAGGACGATATTGGGTGGCTGATCCCGGTCAGGCGGTTGATTTTGAGCCTGTGCGGCGGAAGCAGATAACGTGAGCCGAACGGCGGTCGCGATGGCGATGAGCACGTATGGGAAGGGCTGCATTTTTGCTTCCTGAATCGGGAATGATCAGTCGCACAATCACACCACACCACCGAAACCACACGTCCCTGAACATGACATCAACCATGCCTCTTCAGGGGTCGCACGCTCCGATTCGGCCAAGACACACGGCAACCTGTCTCCTCCGGCATGAAACGCGAGAAGGAACGACGACCGACTGCTGCGCGAATTGACCGCAATAGAGAATCCGATGGCACACAAGTCACATGATTGGAACATCATAAGCCCGTCTCGTGCGGCGGCAAATCCTCCGCGGCCTCAGTCGAGGCCATCGAGCAGAGGAAAATCTCCACAAAGGCGGTGAGCCGCTGCGGAGTCAAACGAGGGTTCCCTCCCGTGGGCCAAGGCCCGACGAGCAACCGGTGCGATTGACCGCCGTGTCCACATGGCAAGTCGAAAGTGATCTGTAGAGAAGGCTCCCTGATCCCCATGAGAGGGAGGAACTGCCCCGAACGAACTGCAAGACGAGTATTCGACGAGTCCACACGTCGAACGAACGTCGCCCCGACAGTGTGGGGAAGACGAGTCGACCTTGTGGTTTTTGGCGACTTGAATTACTGTAGAAACACAGGAAATCACTCGATTCGTCGGTCCGAGGGAAGCGTCATTCGGGCGGAACGGGTCGCCAGAGGCGGGGGAACTGAAGCTCCTCGCCCATGTCTCTATGGGAGTACAACGACGATGGCATCCACGCGTGCTGCTGAAGTGGCGGAACTCTTGTGGGAGCTGAAGCGCGCAGACAAAGTGGCAACATACACGGCGATTGCACAACGGGCCGGATTCAGCGCCGGTGCAAACGGGCGCGCGATGAGTTCTTGCTTGAAAACGGTGCGGCGTGACTGGCCTCACCTGCAGTGGTGGCGCGCCATCAGCGACGACGCGACGGTCGAAAAGGGGAGCGAGCAGGCCGAACGTCTGTCCGAACTGGGCGTTGAGATCGCCGAAGCCAAGGCGGCCAGCGGGCAGATCAAAATCACTGTTCAGGAAGAACTGTTGATGACCTGGGAGCCTTCGGGGCAGACCATCGCTGAAGCCTAGACCCCACGCCGCCTCGTCCGCGGCGATCAATGGACTCCAAGCCTCTCTCACGCGTGCGGAACTCACAAACACAACAGGCCTCAGCGCCAACCTTGGTGCTGAGGCCTGTTTTCCATGAGTAAGCACACCCGCGTCAGGCGCCGGCGTATTGATGAGCGAGGCGTGGCGTCGCGGGAACTCGCTCGCGCGATTCCTCAGCTGTGGCGGCCGATTCTCGTGCTGGATCGCGTGGCGACTCTGTCGCCAATGACGGAAACAGCGGCTCGCCGGTGGCGGCGCAATACAAGTTCTGGTGGATCGCCTGGGAGATCTCATCCAGGGGAAGATGGCTCAACCGCATCTTCGAGAAGGGATTCTGCAGGTCGACGCCAATCTGATCCAACGACAGCAGCGGATACGCCACGAGCATCACGAACAGCGGCGTGAAAACGCCGAGTTGATCCACCAGAGCCAGCGGCAACGACACCAGATAAGCGAACAGGAAGCGTCGTATCTCGACCGAATAGGCCGCCGCCAGGGGAGTCTTCAGAATCCGTTCGCAGGCCCCCAGATGATCGATGAGCTGCGCCCGTTCCTTCTCGGCCTGCAGGAAGGCGAAGCGGTCCATCCCGCCGCTCTGAACCGCTTCGTGCAGCAGTTGAGAGACGCGGGCCGAAACAACCATCGGCATATGTTCGGCGTGCTGCACCTTGGGAAGTTCGGCCCCCAAGAGCTGCGCCACGTCGTCGAGATCGCGTTCCCCGCGGAGCGAGTGGCGGGTGACGTGGGGAAATGCGGCCGTCCAATTGATGAACTGCTTGCGCCACGGTTCGGATTTCGGACCGTAGGTGAGACCGATAATTGCCAGGTTGCGCGACTGATTGACGATGCCGCCCCACAGCTTGCGGGCCTCGTACCAGCGGTCATACCCGGAGTTTGTCCGGAGCACGAGCAGCAATCCGAGAATGGCGCCAACGAACTCGAACGGGGTGATCGGAACGCCGGTCTTCCATCCCCCCGAAAGGTCGATGGAGGTGAACATCAGAGCGATCGCGCCAAACACCAGAATCCGTGGCGCGATCCGCGGCGCCACCGAATCTCGGAGGCTGAACGTTTCCTTCCAGAAGCTTTTTGGTTCCATGTGCCTGTTCTTTTCCCTGACTTCGCTGAATGAATGCGAGTGCGACAGTAAGGCTGCCACATCGGGCAGATGGCTCAGCGACCGTTTTGCGGCACGCTGCTGCATCTGGCGAGCGGATGCTTCCTCCCAAACCTGCGGTTCCCGCGGAAAGCTGGTTACCCGGAGATATAGGCGGCGGCATTGGTCTGGCGCAGCGCATCGACCGCTGCGTTGCCCCAGACGCGCTGGAGCATGCGATTTCGACGGGACATCCCCAGGACGATCAAGTCCGCATCCCATTTTTCGATATATGGGACCAGCGACGCTTTGACCGTGCCGCAGACGAACCCCAGTTCCACATCGGCCCGGCGGGGGAGCACAAACTCCGCCATTTCCTGCAGCCGGTCTTTCGCCGCCTGCTCGGTTCGACCGATGCCCAGCAAGCGGATCTCCGCCTGCGGAAACAACTGCTGATACAGAAATGATTTAATGGCCCGTTCCGCCGGCAGAGTTCCGTCGTAGGCCAGCAGAATCCGTTCCAACCGCTGACCCGCACCACGCAGCACCAGCAACGGCTGAGCGCCACGAAGTGCCAGTTCCGTAATGTCCCTGACGCATAAATTCCAATCGGCGTCGCGATCATTGGCCTCGGACGGACCTGGACAGGAGGTCGCGACCAGGTCGTAGAACCGTGCCTCCCGAGGCAGCAGTTCCATCAGATCGCCCCGCAGACGACGGACGTCGAAATCCACACCGGCACTCAAACAGGACATCGCCAGTTCCGTGATGGCCGTGTCCTGTCGCTCGGCCCGTCGCTCCAGTCGCTCCGCTTCCATGACGGCATAAACTGCCGATTCGCAACTGGCCGCGACCTGGGCGACACGCCTCGTGTCGACGATCGTCAGCCCCCGCACACGAGCCCGATGGGTGCGGGCCAGTTCCACGACGGTTTGCACGCCGCACGGCATCCGGTCTTCACTGTCGACGTGAAACAGCAGACTCTTCAGCATGTCGTTGCGCCTCGTGATCTGTGAGTCGCATCGAACAGGTCCAATTCGCAGGGCGCTCCGTTAAATCGCTGTGGTCGCCCTGTCGTGTTGCACCGTACGTTGAACTCGGGACGGCGAGGCCGGACGTCGCTGCGACATACAGTACGCCTGACTCAATTTGTATCTTCGGGACTTCGAGCCTATTATTCAAATCGATTATTCCACCCAAACCATTGAAAATTTCAAACTATTCGACCAGGTCGAACGATTTGCAGGCCAAATATTGATGTGAGGCCCCCTCTCGTTCAGGTTCAGCCGACCCCACTACGGATCAAGGAATACCGGCGTTCTGTGGGTGGTTCGTTCCGACACGCTCGACCCGTCGCAGAACGTGCGGTGCTGAAATGGCAATCTTGACGGAGGGGTTGAACGGACTAGGATGCCTGCGATCTGCGCGGTGCGCGACTCGTGCGTCGATCATTCCGAGGACTTCGAACGGAGACTGAGGGTGACGACCGACCGCCTCCAAGAGCTCAACTATCTTCACTTGTATTACTTCTGGTCCGTGGCCCGCGAAGGCAGCATCACGGCAGCCTGCGAGCGATTGCACGTCACGCAGCCCACGGTGAGCACGCAGATCCGCCGTCTGGAGCAGTCACTCGGAAAGCGGTTGTTTGAACGTGTGGGGCGTGGACTGCAACTGACCGAAGTCGGCCGTGTTGTCTTCGATTACGCCGACGACATCTTCACCCTCGGCCAGGCGTTGCTGGGAACAATCAACGGGGCGTCGCACGGCAAGCGCCCCAAGCTGATGGTCGGGATCCCCAACGCCATGCCCAAAGTGCTCACCTATCGGCTCCTCGAACCTCTTCTGCGCCAGCCG
>JAHBXU010000218.1 GCA_019636315.1 Planctomycetaceae bacterium
AACAGTTGGGAGTGATTGGCGAGGGGCTGGTCGGGCCGACGGTGATGGCGGCCGGCACACCCGAGCAGAAGGCGCGGTTCCTGCCGCGCATTCTGTCCGGTGACGATGTGTGGTGTCAGGGCTTCTCGGAGCCGAACGCCGGGAGCGACGTCGCCTCGCTCTCGACAAAAGCCGTGTGCGAAGGTGACCACTGGATCGTCAATGGGCAGAAGATCTGGACCAGCTTCGCGCATATTGCCGACTGGTGCCTGTTGCTGGTTCGGACGGATCCCACCGCTCCCAAACACAAGGGCATCACGACGCTCCTGGTCGACATGAAAACCCCCGGCCTCTCCGTACGGCCGCTGCGGCAGATGTCGGGCGACTCGGGATTCAATGAGGTCTTCTTCACCGACGTGCGCGTTCCAGTGGCCAATCAACTCGGGGAGACGAACAAAGGTTGGGGCGTCGCCATCACGGTCCTGATGAATGAGCGGGCCAGTCTGGGGTCCAGCATGTACGTATTCATCGATCAGGCCGTCCAATCGCTGATTCGCCAGGCCCGCACCCGAACGCTCAAGGGGACGCGTTTGAGTGACGACCCGATCAACCGGCAGAAGATCGCGCAGGTTGTGGCGGAACTCGAAGTCTATCGGCTGAATGTCAACCGTTCGCTCAGCCGTTTAAACAAGGGGGAAACGCCGGGTCCGGACGGGTCGATGCTGAAGATCTTCTGGAGCGAGATGTACCAGCGCATCGCGCAGACGGCGATGGAAGTGCTCGGCGACGTCAGCCAGTTGCAGGGCTTCGACAACGGCAACTGGGTGTACCGCTACCTTCGCTCACGCGGCGCGACGATTGAAGGCGGGACGAGCGAAGTGCAGCGGCTGATTCTCGCGGAGCGCGTCCTGGGACTGCCGAAGAGCTACTGACCTGATCGATCCTGTCATGCCAGCCCGGCCACATCCCAGCCGGGGCGATAGTCCCGCTTGAGAAAGCCGTCGGCCGCGGGGTTGCCGATCGCCTGGAGCGCCTCGCTGTTCCACTCGATGACGCTGCCAGAGCGGAAAGCGACGTTTCCTAACAGGACCGTTTCCGTCAGCGGGCCTGAGTACGAAAACGGACAGGACGTCGTTCCGTTCCCGACGATCGCCGAAGTCCATTCGGTATAGTGATCGTGGTCCTTGAGTTCCGGCCAGCGATAATCCACGAACGCTTCCCGGGGGAAGAGTTCCGGCATCTCGGGAAAGCCGACGAACAAATTGCCCTTCTCGCCGAGGAAGAGCACCCCATTCTGCGAACCGGCCCAGTCGGCGGGGGCCTGAAAAAGGTCGCGCTGCGGCATGCGACCGGCTTCATACCAGGTCAGGCGGAGGGAATCACCCGTGTGCTGCGTGCCGGGAAACTCGTAGTGGACGACGCACCATTCGGGCCCGCTTTCGGTGAGCGGCTCGGGGCCCTCGGCACGCACTTTACGCGGCGGTCCCAGTTCCAGTGCATTCACGACCGGATCGATGAGGTGACATCCCATGTCTCCCAAGGCTCCGGTGCCGAAGTCCCACCAGCCGCGCCAATGAAACGGATGATATGCGCCGCTGACGTACGGCCGCTCAGGAGCGACGCCCAGCCAGCGGTCCCAATCGAGACTTGCAGGGACGGCGTCCATTTTGTCGGGCCGCTGAAGTCCCTGTTTCCAGAAGTTCACCGGACGATCCGTCCAGACATGGACGTCATGGGTCTTGCCGATGACACCGTCGCGAATGGCCTGCACCGCCATCTTGAGCCGCGCCGAGGCGTGATGCTGAATACCCATCTGGGTGATGAGTCCCTTTTCGGCGGCGATCTCGGTCAGACGCCGCGCCTCGTGCACGGTATTGGTGAGCGGCTTCTGCGTGAAGACATGCTTGCCGAGTTGCATGGCCGACATGGTCACCGCCGCATGCATATGGTCCGGCGTGGAGATGGTGACGGCGTCGATGTCGGATTGTTCCAGCAGCTTTCGCCAGTCGTTGTACCGGCGAGCCTTGGGGAACTTTTCTCCCGCGGCCGCGAGACGCTCCGCATCGACATCGCAGAGGGCCACAATGTTGTGCCCAACGGCTGTCGACTGCATATCAGAGCTGCCTTTCCCCCCGACGCCGACGCAAGCGATGTTGACGGTTTGATTCGCGGAACGGGCCTCCGCCCGCGCGATAGTCCGCCCATGCAGCGGAGCTGCGACTGATGCGGCTGCAACACCGTGAAGGAACCCGCGGCGCGTCAAGTGAAGTCGGGACATGAAACATCCTTTGCATCAGTGAGAGATGGCCCAGTCGATCGATTGAAGCCGGAGGTGCCGCGGGAACGCCAGATTTCAGCGGTCCCAGGGCAGAATCATCGTCGGTGTGTTCGCATAGCGGTTCATGGAGAACTGAATCCGGGCGCCGCTGCCGGCAGCGAGTCGGACGGTGACCAACCGATCACGGATGTCGACATTTTCACCGTCGACGGTGGCCGTATTGAACTGATGCTCTCCGTATCCGCCCGCCTGCACAAGCACTTCTCGCGGCTCCACCTGATTGGTGTTCACGAGCGTGAGCGTCATGCCGTCGGCCGAGAGTTTTTCAACGAGCGCGGCAACGCCCTCCGGAATCCCCGCGCGACGCTCAACCGGATCAAAGTACCGTACACGGCAGTGAAGAATCGATCCGCGATGTCCCGGATGAATGCCCCCCAGCATCAGGGAAATGAGCGAGTTCACACTTGCCGGATTGATCGGCATCGGGTCGTCCGCCAGCCGCGTATCGGGCGTCGTGGTGTCGTCGAGCAGCATTTGATGCCGGGCGCGAATCTGGCCGAAGTCGGACTGTAATGCCAGGACGGGATAGTTTGGATTCTTTCCTTCCAGAAAGTCGAGCCAGCCGTTCGAACCGAACCATTTGCGATCGTCGTCCTTCATGGAGAGATAAAACAACTCCTGAGCGAAGGGGGCGTATGGAGAGGGTGTGAACGCATACCAGCCGTCGTCGCCGTACTTGCTGGGATACATCGTCTTTCCGTCAACCATTCTGGCGTTCGCATTGACGACGTCGAACATCTTCCGCCACTCATCGAGATAGGCGTCGTCTCCGCCGGTCAGCAGGTAGGCGTTCATGAAGCCCGTGAAGCCCATCTGAAATGTGCTTCGATTCTGGTAGTCCTGCGCGCCCGGATCGAAGACGGTGAATCCCCAGCCGTAGACACCGCCGTACCACTTCCCGCCGGTTTCCCCGCCGATCGTTCCGTCGAGGCCGATATTGGAGGGAATAATGCCGTTGTTATCTCGGATGCGTTGATTCCAGGCGCCGACATACTCCAGCAACCAGTCGCGATACTTCTCTTCCCCGGTGAGCATGAACGCGTTGATGGCGAGTGACGTCGCCAGCAGATTCGAGGGGTGATCGCCGACCACGTCGTTGTAGTCTTTGAAGTGTTCGACCATCTGCTCATAGGTGTCTTCGCCGTGCCGCGGTTTGAAGCGCCCTTCGACTTCAATCGGGTCGCCGGCCCAGTCGAGGCCGGTCGCTTTGCGGAGCAGCGGGCCGCGACTGCCGTTGAACAGACTGCGGATGATCTTGTACTCCGGATCATAGTTGGGCGCTTGCGGGTCCTCATTCATATAGAACCCGGCGAATCGCCGCGTCCGATTTTGAAAGTTGAGATTGTTGGGATCGGACAGCCCCTGCAGATTGAAAACCGTCAGTCCCTCGCCGTTGTGCAACCAGTCGAACATGACCGGAAACTCTTTGTAGTACATCCCGTCGCGGGCGAAGGGAACGTCGACCGTTTTGGCTTCGGTATATTGACGAAAGTGTCCCTCCAATGCCTTGCGGTACATCGTCAGCACGTCGTCGTGCGCGCCGAGTGCGTGCAGGATGGGCCAGTCATTGCAGTTCTCAATGGCGTCGTCCGGGCCGTCGTCGCCTCCCCAGCGCTCGACGCACAACAGATAGCCTCGTTCGTCAAAATAGTGATCGAAGTACCGGCGACAGGCTTCGGCATTCGCAGCAAGCAGCTCCCGTTCCATCAGCGCCCAGGCCGGCGGCGGCATGGGCGTGCCAACATGGATGCGCACCCGATCGTCCGACCTCACTGCCGCGGCTGCAACGAACATCAAAAGCAGGCCAATGGGTGTTCGCCGGGCAATCAGGTCAAGGACTCGCATGAGGCATCTCTTCGAGAGGGATCGGCGGGAAGGTCGGACATCGCGTGCCGAACTCTAATGTTGCTCATTCCGACCGAGATTTCAATCAGGTTGGCCTGCGGATCTGCTTCGGCATCTTGGGCACGATGGAACGTGATCGTTCCCGGGGCATGCAGGACGATCTTGAACGGGACGTGGGCGCCGTCAGGTTTGGTTGCAGTTGCGACGTTGAGTGACCGCCGGGATTGGGGGGCGGAAGTCTCCACGAAAAATTCGGCAGGCCGGGCTGCCGCGGCGTCCACTCCCAAGCCGACGGCATTGCCGTCGGTCGATGGAGGACCGGCCGTCGTGTCTCGCCAGTTGGGTATCGGGCGCGTCCACGTCGGCGTTCGACGGCAAGCCGTCGGCTTGGGATCGTACTGCGTGATGATCGTGCACGGATGAGCGGCCTGCTGAAATCGTCCATGCTCCCCTTCCCCCGCGGAACATGCATCGACACGCCCGTACCGATATCCTCTTCCTGCATCCTGTGTGACTCAATCGCTCACGTTTCGCTTGGCGACTCGGGGCGTGGCGAACGCGGCGGGTGCTCCTGGATCGCGCGGCTGTAGAAATCGTCATCCGAAATCGGCGGGCGATAGTCGCCATGGACAACGTGTTGTCCTGAGACGCCGGCAATGGTCAGAAAGTTGCTCAACAGCTGGTGCCCGCCCGCTGTCAGCACGGACTCAGGATGAAACTGAACCCCGTGGACAGGCCAGCTCCGATGGTGGATGCCCATGACGACCCCCTCGGCTGTCCGTGCGGTTACCGCGAGTTCCGCGGATAGCGAGGCCTCGTCGACGACCAGCGAATGGTAGCGCATGGCCGTCAGTGGTTGTGGTAGGCCGCGAAACAGCAGTCCGCCATTGTGGTAGACCAGTGACGTCCGTCCATGCATGGGAACCGCGGCCCGCACAACGCGCGCTCCGAATGCCGCAGCAATCGCCTGGTGTCCAAGGCAGACGCCCAGGATGGGAATGTGCGGACCAAGTTCGCGGACGACGTCGCAACAGATGCCGCTGTCTCCCGGTGTCCCCGGACCGGGAGACAGAACGATGGCCTGCGGACGCAATCGTTCGATCGCCGCAACGCCGTGAGCGTCGTTCCGGATCACGCGCGTCTCGCAACCGAGCTCGGCAAAGTACCGAGCCAGGTTGAACACGAAGCTGTCATAGTTGTCGATCAGGACAATCATGGGCGTGCCGCTGGAACGGCCACGCGGCTTCCCCTTGTGAGGGAGAGGCGCGACCGGGAGTCTTTGGGAAACCCTGCATTTTACGCGGGCGATTCTCAGCCTCAAGTCGGGAGTGTACAATCCCCCGACTTGGGCCACCCCTCCAGCGATCCCCGCGATACAGGAGTTTGTATGTCTGCGTCTCAATCGTCCGCGTATGAGGAATTGATTGGACACCTTAAGCAAACGGCACTTCTTGGTTCCTGTGCCAATCTTCTGGGCTGGGACGAACAAACCTATCTGCCGCCTCAAGGGGCCGAGTTGCGTGCCAATCAGATGGCGCTTCTGGCCGGGATGGTCCACGATCGGGCGACAGCCCCGCGCCTGGGCGAACTGTTGGTCCAGTTGGCGGATGCTGCGGATCAATGGGGCGAAGACGCACCGCAGGCCGCCAACGTGCGTGAGGCCCGCCGGGCCTTCGACCGCGCGACAAAAATGCCCAAGCAGCTCGTGGAGGAACTCTCCCGGGTGACGATCCTCTCGCAGCAGGCGTGGGTCGAGGCGCGGCGTGAGAAGAACTTTGCGAAGTTTCTCCCCTGGCTGAAGCAGGTGGTTTCATTGAAACGCGAAGAAGCCGCGGCTGTCGGACAAAGTGGTCGCCCTCCTTATGATGCACTACTCGACGATTATGAACCCGGCATGACGACGGAGATGGTGCAGACGGCGTTCGCTCCCCTCCGGGACGAACTGGTCGCACTCGTCCAGCAGATCGCCGGGTCGCAGCAGCGGCCCAACCACGAGCTGTTGACGCGTGAGTTCCCTATTGAGGCCCAACGCAGTTTTGGGCGGCGAGCCGCGTCGGCGATCGGTTTCGAGTTCGATGCGGGACGGCTGGACGAGGCGCCGCACCCGTTCTGCTCCGGGATCGGCCCCGGAGATTGCCGGCTGACGACCCGGTACGATGCTCACTTCTTCCCTCAGGCGCTGTTTGGAACACTGCACGAGGCCGGACACGGCCTTTACGAACAGGGGTTGCCCTGCGATGCGTTCGGGACGCCGTTGGGGCATGCCGTCTCACTCGGGATCCATGAATCGCAGTCGCGGATGTGGGAGAATTTCGTCGGCCGCAGCCGAGCGTTCTGGGAGCATTTCTTCGCGCCCGCGCAAGACACATTCCCCGCAGCTCTCGCCGGAGTTTCCCTGGAGGAATTCTATCGCGCCGTGAATGTGGTCGAGCCTTCCTTGATTCGCGTCGAAGCCGACGAGGTGACTTACAACCTGCATATCATGCTCAGGTTTGAATTGGAACAACCGCTGATGAGCGGCGACTTGTCCGCAGAGGACGTCCCAGGGGCCTGGAACGAGAAGTTTGAGCAGTTCTTCGGGCTCATTCCATCGGATGATTCCGTCGGCTGCATGCAGGATGTGCACTGGAG
>JAHBXU010000219.1 GCA_019636315.1 Planctomycetaceae bacterium
GGGGGTGGTGGGGGGGGGGGCTGGGGGGGGGCGGCCGGTGCGGCTCCTGGCTTGGACGCTCCCTGCTGACGAGCTAGTTCCAGCGGAGACAGTTTCTTCTCGCCACCGGCCGTGGGGGCCGGCGCTGACTTTGCGGCTCCCCCGGCTCCCTGTTGGCGGGCCATTTCGAGAGGGCTCATTCCCGCCGCCTTGGCTGCCGCCGGCTTGTCGGCGGCCGGTTTCGCCGCAGGAGCCGCGTGCCCTTCGGCTGGCTTCGACTTTGGCAGCGGCGCATCGACGATATTCAGATAGCTGGGGTCGATATCATACCAGCTGATATCTGCCGGACCGTCGAACTGGACCAGCGCCCGACCGCTCATGTTGACGGTCTTGACCGTCCCGGTCCGCCCTTCAAACCGTCGCAACTCCGGTACGCCCCGCGTCACAACGACATATTTGTCCGTCAGTTCCCGTTTGAGCGTTTCCGCCGTGTCCGTCCACATGCTTTGTTCTTCCGCCGAGTTGTCCAAGGGAACGTCAGTGTGGCGTGCGTGAGGATTGCCCTGCCGCGACGAGGCCCGATTCTCGGAGAAGAAGTCTTGCAATTCAAGAGTGCGTCGGGTGCGAGCGTATTTGATTGGAAGCTTGGGGATTGGAGCGCGTCCCTGGCCCCTGTTCCCTTGGAGGGAGATTCCGAGCGCGGGCGAAGAATCGGGGTGAGGGGGGCGCTCGGCCACGGCGTGATGCTCGGGGCAAGACGCGCCCCTCATCCGGTTCTCTCCTCCAAGAGACGAGGATGCCTGCCGAAATCCGCGCGGGCACCCCTTCTGGGTGTGTGCCCCTGAAATATTGATCGCGAGTCGGCCGCGACGTGATGCTCAATGGGTGGCTCTCCCCGTCTGTTCCTTCATCTCTCGCAGAGACGGCAGAGACGCAGAGGGACGAGGAGATCGGGAACGAAACGTCGTTCCTCACACGGGTTGAGGAAAGTCCGCTGCCGGGACCGCGTGCGACGTCAGCCGACGGACCAAGCGGTGCCTGCCGTCCCGTCCCCTGTTTCTTCTCTGCGTCTCTGCGAGAAATTCCTCGTTATCGAACAGTGACGCTGCCATCACCTGCCGGCCCGCCCCCGCCACCCGCCGGCCCGCGTTCTCCAGCAACAGCGCGTCATCGGAATGGATAACGCCTGGCGACCGAGACGGTGAGAAAATCTCCACCAACTTCTCTGATGCCCCTTCCGGCGAAATCCTGCAGGCCGGTTGCTGGGAAAATCGAGGATTGGTACGATCTTGGGCTCACTCCTCAAATACACGTTTCTTACCACGAGGCACAGTACAGGCGATGGGAACGAAGAAGTCGGGCAAAGGTCGGCGGAAGCTGGGACGAAAGAAGCGTCGCAATCGGGCCCGAATTCGGCACCGCAAGGGCTGATCGGCATCCTGCCGTAACCCGATCTCTTCGACCGTGGTTTCGACAGCCGGCGGACGCTTTCGCCGGCTGCGTGCCTGCGCGGCCATGCGTCTGCGGCCGCGCCGTTCCGATCGGCATGCGTTGACAGACGTCGCGGCGTCCATGATGCTGGAACCGTGACCGCCTGCCGGGCGGTTGCACCCGAACCTTCCTGCCGCGCCCGCGTGCGCTCCTCTTGCCTTTTGGGGTCGGACATGCCGAACCGTCACCGCGCCTGCCTGCTGCTCGCCCTCTTGCTGGTCGCTTTCTCGCACGGAGTGACCTCTTCATCCGGGTTTGCCCAGGAGGATGGGACGTCTGCTGCGACAGACCTGGAAACTCTTCAGGCCGCTGCGGCTGCCGCCGATGCCGAGCGCTCGGGGGCCGGTGATCAGGTGAAGGCGGTTACCGATCAGTTGCAGCAGATCGAACGGGAACTTCTCGACCTGCGACGAGAACTCAAAAAGGCCGAACAATCATTGAAATCGGCGGAGGAGAATCTCCCCAAGCAACAGGAGGCGGCCAAAACGGCTGCCGCAGCGAAGGAGGAAGCGGACAAAGCACGAGCTGCCGCCGAACAGGCGCTCACGGATGCGCAGAAGCAAGCTGAGGAGGCCGTCAAGAAAGCCGCCGAAGCGGCTCAGAAATCGGACGAAACCGCCAGGAGCCTTGCCGAGACCGATCAGGCGCTCATGTCAGCCAAAGATGCCGTCGCGGCCACTCAGCCAAAAGTCGAAGCGCTCGCGTCGAGTTTCGACGGTACAAAGCAACAACTCGCTGAGGCCGAATCCAAGTTGCAGAGCATCACCGCTGCATGGGTCGCGAAACAGCGCGACGTCGAGTCGGCTCTCAAGCAGGCCGGTGAGTGGATCTCGTTTCGTGAAGAAATCGCTCCTGTCTTTAACGATCGCTGCGTCGCGTGCCACAACACGCGAACGGCCAAGGGGCGGCTCAATATGTCGACCTACGCCGCCCTGATGAAGGGGGGCGAGTCCGGTGCGGCTGTCGATCCGGGGGACGGCGAATTCTCCAACTTGTGCGCCCAGATCGATGACGGCTCCATGCCCAAGGATGCCGACCCACTGACGGAAGATCAGGTCACCCTGATTAAGCGCTGGGTCGAATTAGGCGCCAAACTGGATGCGGGCGTCGATCCGGAGGAAATTTTGATCCGCATTATGCCCAAACAGCGTCAGAAGCCGGCGCCGGAAGCGTACCAGGTGACCGTCCCGGTCTCAGCCGTGGCCTTGAGTCCGGACGGGACCCTGCTGGCGACGTCGGGCTATCACGAGGTTCTGCTGTGGAACGTTGCGGACGGAACGCTGATTCGCCGCATCGGCAACATCGCCGAACGAATCTCGGATCTGGAATTCCATCCGGATGGCGACCGGCTGGCGATCGCGGCCGGCACGCCAGGACAGATGGGAGAAGTGCTCCTCGTCAAAGTGTCGGACGGGACGATCGTCGCCGACCTGGTGACGACGGAAGACTCGATGTTCGCGGTCGCGTTCAGCCCGGATGGTTCCCGACTTGCTGCCGGCGGCGCGGACCGGGCGATCCGCCTGTTCGACGTCGCAACGGGCAAGGAGCAGAAGGTCATCGAAGACCACGCGGACTGGGTGATGGACGTCGCCTGGTCGCCGGACGGAACTAAAATCGCCTCCGCCAGCCGCGACAAGACGTCCAAGGTATTCGATGCGACGAGCGGCGATGCGCTGGCCACCTTCAATAAGCATGGCGAGGTCGTCTTCGGTGTGACGTTCCTTCCGGACGGTGGCACGATCGCCACTTCGGGCCGCGACAAGATGATCCGTCTGTGGACGGCCGAGAAAGGGGATCAGACCCGCGAGATCGGTGGTTTCGGCAGTGATGTGTTCAAGGTTGCCGCCCTGCCCGATGGGCGGCTCGTCAGTTGCAGCGCCGACAAGTCGGTGCGGCTGCATACCAGCGCGGACGGCAAAGAAGTCCGTAAGTTCGACGGCCACAAGGACTGGGTGTACACCGCAACGGTGCATCCAGGAAGTGCGCGTGTCGTGAGTGGGAGTCACGACGGCGAAATCCGCCTGTGGAACCTGGACACGGGCGAGGCCGTGCTGACGTTCAAAGCGGCCCCCGGATGGCAGCAAGTCGCAGCGGGGGCGGCGAAGGACTGAGAGGACGACCCCGGCGCGGACAACCGTGATCGTTTGGTTCATTGGATTTCGCCGATGCCTGCTCCTCTCAAGTGGCTGGGCGCATTGGTCACCATCCAGATCGCGATGATCCTGTTGATTCTGTTGGGCGACATTGGCTTTGATCGAGCAGGAAAGTATGGGTTCGACTTTGGCCACTTACTGTTGTTCTCGGCCACCTATCTGCTGGCGCTCGCGTGGGGCGTCGTCTATGCAATCCTGAAGAAGCGCTTCGGAATCGCAGCGCTGCAACTCGCGATTCCCTTATCGATTGTCGCCTGGGAATCGCGTCCGTATCCTCAATATCGCGCCGCGGAACTGCAGCACCTCGTCGGGGCGGATAAGGCTGCGGTCGAAGCCGAACTGGGGACTCGAGGACGCGTGACCAGCAATACCACAAGGCGCGGAGCGTTGATCGAGTTTTGGTGCTATGACGGTGTTGAAGTCGTTTTTTCGCCGACGGGCCGGGTCCAGGCGGTCAATCCCTATATCCGATGGGAAGACGGGTATCGGCCCGAGGCCGGCAGCGTGCTCAATTCGAACGCGGGTGAATGAGATGATGCCCCAGCAGCCGAGGGGGGACGTCAACTGAAGGGATCTCGAAGAACCGTGCTGTGCAGTCGGACGGGCGTCCGCTCCAATCGCCATCGGCGGGATCTCGCCAGTCCATTGTCGGAGACGCCTCATCGCGACCTCTGGCGAACTTGCATCAAGGAGTGGATTATCCGAGCATGCAATCTGTCGCGGTGCTTTGATCCCTGAGCAATTGATCGAATATTGATGGACTACGCGGCCCGATTTGAGACCGGTTTCACCTATGCGGAGTTTCTCAGCAGGTATGGGAGCGAAACCGATCGGGTGCGGTGGGCCGAGTTCCATCGCCAGGTGAGGCTGACGGACGAGCAACGGGCCCTGCTCCGCTCCTTCGTCCGGGAGATGAAAGTTCTGGTGCTGGCCGGGGCCTGGTGCGGCGACTGCGTCAATCAATGCCCGATTTTTGACCATTTTTCGGCGGAGGGCGACCGAATTCGTATCCGCTTCTTCGATCGCGACGACGCATCCGACCTGGCCGAGGTCCTGCAAACCTGCGGTGCGCCGCGTGTTCCCGCAGTGATGTTCCTCAGCGAGGATGGATACGTCTGCGGCCGCGCGGGAGACCGCACGCTCTCCAAGTATCGGCAATTGGCTTCCACGTTGACGGGAGCCGCGTGCTCGACCGGCGTCGCGGATTCTCTGACGGACGCGGTCGTTCAGGACTGGCTCAATGAGTTCGAACGGATTCAGTGGATGCTGCGAACCTCCGGGCGGCTGCGGAAGCTGCACGGTGATTGATCGAACATGCGAATACGTCACACAGCGAATCGGGAATTCATCATCATGCGCACACTGACGCTGCTGGCTTGTCTTGTCGGAACATCGGTTGCCTCCGCGGGGCAAGTCGAACTGGCCAAAATCGGGGATTCAGTCAAGGTCACGATCGACGGCGAGGTGTTCACCGTTTACGTCGTCGATCCCAAGTGGAAGAAGCCCTTCTTCTCGCCGGTCACCGCACCGGGAGGCCTGCAACTCCTCAAGGACGAGTTGGGGACGCCTTCGGCGGATGAGTTCGCCCCGGGAGATAAGGTGCTGGTGGTGCAGAACGGCGCGGGATTGCGGGTCTTCGAGGAAGTCCGCGGCAGCGTCCCCGCTGGCGAAGAGCTGACTGTCGGCGATGTCGCCCTCCCCTGGCTTTGGATTCCCGCCAAGGAGGGCTGGGTGCATCAGCAGGATGTCGTGCCGCTGAAAGCGGTTGTCTCGCGGCTGATCGTCGAGGATCCGCCCCGCATCAAGGACAAAATGGACCCGCGATACTACGACCATCCGCACCACAAAGGGATCTGGGTATCGGTCGACGAAGTCAACGACATCACGTTCTGGAACGAAGGGGGCGTGATCAAGAACCAGAGCGTGGAGCTTGTCGAATCACAAGGCGACCCGGCGGTGATGCGCGTGACGAATCACTGGCTCGACCGTTCGGAACAGCCCCTGCTCGTGGAGGAGACGACCATCCGGATTTTCGCCAATCGATTGATGGTCTATGACATCCGGTTCCGGGCGGCGGAACAGGACGTCACGTTCGGCGACACCAAAGAGGGGCTGTTCGGAATCCGTCTTCCCAACAGCATGCGGGAATTCGTCGGCGGCGGTCCCATCACGAACGCTGACGGACTGCAGAGTTCGGCCGCTGCCTGGGGCAAGCCGTCCGCGTGGGTCGACTACGTCGGACCCGTCGGATCGCAGAAGTATGGTGTGACCATCATGGATGATCCCGCCAATTTCCGCCCCTCGCGATATCACGTCCGCGACTATGGGTTGTTCAGCATCAGCCCCTTTGGTGAGTCGTCCTATACGAACGGCGCACAAGCCGAGCAGCCGGTCACCCTCAAAGCGGGTGACAGCCTGTCGCTCCGTTACGGCCTGTACGTCCACCGTGGCGACGCGGCAGAGGGACATGTCGCGGAGGCGTATGAGCAGTTCCTGAATGTTCCGCGCGCGGGCGAATAAGGAGCAGGAAGCAGCGAAAAGGAAGATGGGCGGCAACAGGGAACCTTTGCCGCCCTTTCCATCATTCAGTTGCTTGCCACTGACGACGATCCACCAGCGAAGCGAGGAGCAACGATGGCGGCTCGGGTGCTCATCACCGATCGGCCGTGGCCCGATGCGTCCGTCGAGCGGGCGATTCTGGAACCTGCGGGCTGCGAACTCATCGAAGCACCGAACGGTGAGGAAGCGACGCTGGTCGAACTGGCACGCGAGGTGGACGCCATCGCCACCTGTTGGGCGAAAGTGACGGCTCATGTCATCGCCGCGGCTGTGAACTGCCGGCACGTCGCCCGGATGGGGATCGGACTCGACAACATCGACGTCGCTGCGGCGACGAAGCGCGGCATCGTCGTCACCAATGTGCCCGACTATTGCGTCGAGGAAGTGGCCGATCACGCCCTCGCCATGCTCCTGGCCCTGGCGCGGAACATCACGTTCTTCCACCTGCGAACCAAACGAGGTGAGTACGACCTCAAGGCCGGTCCGCCGATGGCGCGGCTTTCCGGACAAACACTGGGACTCGTCGGCTTTGGCCGCATTGCGCGCAGTTTGCGGACACGAGCGACGGCACTGGGGCTGCGCGTCATCGCCCAT